>WFUL01000265.1 GCA_015484985.1 Anaerolineales bacterium
CGTCACAGGCGATGACCAGAGGAATCTTCTTGGGGTCTTTGAGCAGTTCAATCTGCGCGTGGCCCGCGGGCGAGGCCATGATGGGTGTACCCTTGTGGATGATGAGGATTTTCGCCGGATAGGGATACCCCGAAGCCGCGCTGGGGATGACGTTCTGATAAACCTCATTGGTCAGGGGGTACCAGGGCCGCTTGGCCGGGTAGCCCTCGAAGAGGGTGCTCTTCTCGTAGAAGGCCTGTTCCCGGTTGATGTGGATGCCGAACTTGGTCAGGCCGCCGGGCGCAGAAAGCAGGATGCTTTTGGGGAAGGGCGCGCCGGGCTTGGAGCCGTCCTCATGCCAGTGGCCGCCGCCCTTGCTCAGACCGCCCTTCCAGTCAATGTTGCCGATGAGCGCGTTGAGGGTGATGATGGCCTGGCCGTTGTAGTAGCCGTTGGTGTGTTGTACCGGCCCGCGGTAGAGCTCGGCCGCGGCCTTCTTGCCGTGGCTGGTGAACTCGTAGGCCAGCTCCTCAATGTCCTTGGGGGAAATGCCGCAGATTTGCGCGTATTCCTCCAGGGTCTTCTCAAAGGCCCGCTCTTTGAGCATCTGGAAGACGGACTTGACCGGGATGCCGTTGATTGTGGTATCCACGAAGAGGTCGCCCTGCTCGGCCTGTTCGGCCAGGGTGGGCTGGCCGTTCACCATGACCACCCGCCCGTCCTGGGCGCCTTCGGGGATGTCCAGGCCCAGTTCGCTGGCCTTGACGAAGCGCATTTCGTCGGTGCGCACCAGGTGGGTGGCATCGGTCCAGGTGCTTTCGCCCACGGCCTCCGCGGCTTTCTTGTTGGGCGCGCGGAGGAAGGTGGCGTCGTAGCGCTCGTGCTCGATGATCCAGCGAATCATGCCCAGGGCCAGGGCACCGTCGGTTCCGGGCTTGATGGGCACCCATTTCCAGGCCTTGGCCGCGGTCTTGGAAAGTCGCGGGTCCACTACCGCGTACTTGAAGTTGTGCTCGACGATGCCCCGGGTCATCTTGGGCACCATGTTGGTCGGGCCGAAGTTGGCCTCAAAGGGACTGGTCCCGAAGTAGATGATGAACTCCGCATTGTGGGCATCGGGCTTCATGTGGGTCTTGCCCGTGGCCATCTTGTAGGCGATGTGGTGGCTCTGCTCGCAAATGGTGGTGTGCAGGTAGTAGTTCACCGAGCCGAAGGAGGAGTACACCCAGCGCTTGGTGAACTCCTTACGGCCATGCTCCACACGGCCGCCAAGGAAGACAAACTGATTGTTGACCGGACCCAGGTCGGGGTGGTCGGGGTCGATGAGCACGTCCAGATGGTCCTTGTACTTCTGCTTGAACTCCTCCACGGTCATCTCGCCGTTTTGAATCTTCTTCACATCCTCGGCCATGGCCTTGCTGAGATTGGGGTCCCGGAGTTTCCACACGTCCTTGAAGCCGTCCACGTGGCCCTCGCCGAACAGGTCGCCGCCGTTAACCACTTCGTCAATGAACTGCTCCCAGGAAATGGTCACCCACTTGTTCTCCCCGCGCTTGCCGGCCCGCTTGAGCACGGTGCGCACCCGATAGGGGTCGTAGAGAATCTGCACGCTGGCCTGCCCTTTGGGGCACAAGGGCGCTTCCAGTTTGGCGGCCTGGGCCAGGGGCGTGGATTCGGGGATGTTGGGCTGCAGGTTCTGCGGGCTGTAGGGGTTGCCGCCCATCTTCACCAGCACGCCATCCACGATATGCCCCCGCATGGTGCAGGCGTTGTGGCAGTTCAGGCACACGGAGTAGATGAAATGCTCCGGGGATACGGGGTAGGACGACGGCGCCTGGGCCAGTACGCGGCGGGCCTTCTTGAACACGGGCAGGTTGCCCACGAAGACCGCGGTACCGGCCGCTGCAGCCGAAACTTTCAGGAAATCCCGTCGGGAGACGCGTTTCTCGGTCATGTCACTTCACCTCCCCTACGAGTTTGGGCAACACGACGTTATAGCCCACCAGGAAGAGCAGCGCGGCCAGGGAAACCGTCCAGATGAACAGCAACCATTCCATGGCCGTGGGCACGTAGTGGAATTCCAGGCCTGGGCCGCTGAAGGCCCGGGAGAGGCCCTCCAGTTCCTCCTGCACCAGGGCCGGAATCACCAGGTTCAATTTGGTGGAAAGTCCGGTGATTACCACCAGGGCACCGGCCAACACGGTCAGCCCACGGTCCCGGCCCCGGAAGTAGAGCAAGAGCAACGGCAACACCAGGCCCAGACCCAGGTGCACAATCCAGAACACCCACCAGAAGGGCCCGAAGAGCACGGTGCGCAGGGCTCGGACCTTGGCCGGGATACCGGCATACAACCCGGTGGAGAACTCGGCCCACTCAAAGAGGGCCTGGGCCAGGAGGAAGGCGAAGAGCACCCGGGCCAATACCTGCGTGGCTTCTTCGTTCAAGTTCCCGGTGATGAATCCGGCCACCAGGGTGAGGCCCACGCCCATCAGACCTGCCTCCACCAGGAAGAGCAAGGGCGTCAGGCCCGACTCCCACATGGGCCGGGCACCCACCACCCCGAAGAGGGCGCCTTCCGCACCGGCGAAGATGATGGCGTAAGGCACGGCCAAGTAAGCCAGCCGACGTAGCCAGGGATGGTCCGGGCGCTTCCAGGCCTGCCAGAGCATCCACAGCAGCACAATGCCGTACAGCAGGTAGAACCAGGCCATCAGGCCCATCATGGAGAAGAAGTTGGTGGAGGTGTAGAGGCGGAAGATGCGCTCCGGATGCCCCAGGTCCAGCCACACGCTCAACATGCCGCCGGCGAACGCGGCCAGCGCCGCCAGAAGCGCGATGCGAATCAACCCCAGCCAGGCCGGACGCCAGATGAGCAACGCCGCGGCCAGGGCAAAGGCGCCGGCCGAAGCGCCCACCAGCCAGATATAGGCGGCCACCCACAACCCCCAGGGCACGTAGGAGCCGTACGCGGCGTGCAGATGACCGTAGACCAGCCGGTCGTACAGGCCGTAAAGGCCCACCAAAAAGCCCAGACCGGCCAGGACCCACAAAACACGGTTCCATACAGATGCTTTGGCGTTCATGCCTTGCCTCCTTCAGACCAGGTAGTACACCCGCGGTTCGGTGCCCAGTTCCTCCTTGAGGCGCATGACGTTGGGTTGGGCAATGAGTTCGCTGACCAGGGATTCGGGGTCGTTGGCGTCGCCAAAGTAGGTCGCCTCGCCAATGCAGGTGGTCACGCAGGCGGGCAGCATGCCCTGGTCCAATCGGTGAATGCAGAAGTGGCACTTGCGCGCGTTGCCGATGGGGGACTTCATGCCTTCCCGCACCCGAGGCTCGCCGTACTCAAAGGCGGGTGCCTTCTCGTAGGCCTGGGCCCCGGGGCCGACGAAGTCCTCGGCGTCGTCCGTGGTGCCCTCGGTATAAACATGACCTTTATCGAACGTGCGGGCATTGTATGGACAGGCCGCGATGCAATATCGGCAGCCAATGCACTTGTCGTAGTCAATGACCACGATGCCGTCGTCCCGCTTCCAGGTGGCGTTCACCGGGCAGACGGGTACGCAGGGCGGCTTATCACACTGCATGCAGGGACGCGGCATGAACACCTTGCGCACGTTGGGGTACGTGCCCACCTCCATTTCGAGCACCGGACGATAGACCACCCCCGGCGGCAGGCGGTTCTCGGCCACGCAGGAAACCGTGCAGGCATGGCACCCCACGCACTTGCGCAGGTCGATCACCATCACCCACCGCCGTTCGTGGGGTGGCTTTTGCAGCGCGCGTTCCAGGTCACGCTGCATACGCACTAAAGCACTTTCTTTGGTCAAA
>WFUL01000266.1 GCA_015484985.1 Anaerolineales bacterium
CCCCGAAGCCAGGAGCCGGTCTAAAAAGGCTCCGGTGGTGCGTTCCAGGCCGAAGCCGGGTCCCAGAAGCCGGGCTTTGACACGACCCTGTTGTAGGTGTTCCCACCCCAAGGCCGCCGCGTCCTCCGCGATGACACCCATCTCATGGGGGAGCAGCAGCCAGGTGGCCTCGGGAAAGACCCCGGCCAGCGCCGGGTGCAGGGGATGAGGCACAGCCAGGGTGACCAAACCCGCGCCCACCCGATAGGCCGCTTTCCCGGCCAGATAGGCCGCGCCCGTGAAATTCACGGACCCGGCCACCACCAGCACCGTGCCGAAGGTGCCCTTATGGGCGTCCTTTGGGCGGGGCGGAAGGAGCCGTCGAACCCGGTCTTCATCGGGTACTTCTCGCCGGATGTCCTTCCAGGCAGGCAGGTCGTCCGGGAGGCCGATGTCTACCACATGGAGTTCGCCCAGGTAAGTCAGGGCCGGGAGTTGCACCATGCCGATTTTCACCGCGGCCATGGTCACCGTGTGGTCCGCGGAGAAGGTCTGTTCCGCCACCTGCCCGGTGTCGCAATCCGTGCCCGAGGGGACATCCACGGCCACCACCGCGGGCCGGAATTCGGCCACCCAAGCCTTCACCCGGGCCATGAGGGAAGCCAGGGGCTCTTTTAGCGGTGGTCGCGCGCCGGTGCCCAGAAGGCCGTCCAGAACTACATCATGGTTGGCCAGGGCTTCATTCAGTTCCTGGTATTCCGGGTCCTCGTCCGCGCGTAGCACAGTGCCCCCGGCTTCTTGCACCCGTCGAATCAGGGGGTCGTCCTTCGCGCGCGGGCGGGCCAGGTACGCCGTGACCTGCCATCCCCAGGCCGCCAGATAGGCCAGGGCGACCAGGGTGTCGCCGCCGTTGTTGCCTGAGCCTACCAGACCCAGAACCGTACGGGGCATATCCTCGCCATAGAGGAGATGGACACGTTCCGCCAGGCCGCGACCTGCGGTCTCCATCATGTCGTCGTAGGTCCATCCCCGCTCATTGGCCTGGGCTTCCAACGCGCGCATTTGCTCCACGGTTACCAGAGGTATCATGGTCCCTCGCCCCTCCGGGGTCTACAGGATTTGTTCCGGGGGAACCGGGTAGATGGGCACCCGGGGGTCTTTCGACATCGTTGGCCAGGTTTCCTTCACCCAGGCGTGGGTGGGGTCGTCGCTGTTGGCCAGGGACTGAGCCGACCCGGCCAGGTAGTTCAGGTAGTAGGTCGTGTAACCGTGACCGGACACCACGGGATGGTAGCCTTCGGGAACCAGGACCAGGTCGTTGTTCCGTGCCAGGATGAGTTCGTCCAGCGAACCGTCCCCGGTGTACACCCGCTGGTAGGCGAACCCTTCGGGACGGTCGATTTTGTAGAAGTAGATTTCCTCCAGGTCGGCCTCCAGAAGGCGCCCTTGGGAGTCCTCGCGATGTTCGTCGTGTTTATGGGGGGGATAGGAACTCCAGTTGCCCGGGGGCGTATAGACCTCCACCATCACCAGGCGATGGCAGTCGAAGCCGGGAGGGATGATGTTGTTAATCTGCCGGGTCGCATTGCCCGCGCCCCGAATTTCCACCGTCACCTCATGGGGGCGAATCCAGCAGGGGGGATGGTCCTCGTTCGTGACCACCCAACCGTATGCGATGTCCACAGGCGTGAGGGCTTCTACGCGAAAACGGGTATGGCGGGAAAGGTAAAAGGCATGGGGCAGGCCCTGGAAGACGTTTTCCCGCTCGCCGATGCCTTCCCAGAGGGTGCCATCGCCCAGGCGAACCGTCACCCGACCGCCCAAAAGGACGAAGGCGTATTCGTGTTCCCCCGTCTCGCCCTCCCAGACTTGGCCTGGTGCCATCCTGCGGGCCGCGAAATGGAGCAGTTCCCAACCTGCTTCCTGGGGAGTGACCCGAACGTATTCGTTCTGACCTTCATGCGGGGGAATGAGCAAGGGCGATTGCCGGGCGGGCATAACTTCACCTCCCATGAGGAGATACGGGGTTCGGTATAATTGTACCCTAAGCCCATCAGGGTACCGTTTCGCATTATGCGCATTCGACGCAAACGAAGGAGCGGACTATGACTCCAGTTTGGACCTTTTGGAAACGCATTTCTCCCCGGAAACGACGCACGTGGCGAGAGTGGGTGACTGCTTATGCTTTCCTCTCTCCCGCATTGTTGCTCATCGGTGTCTTCGGTATCTGGCCGGTGTTGTTCGCGGTGTACGTGAGTCTGCACAAGTGGCGCATTCGCCGAGGGGATTTCGTGGGCATGACCCATTACTTCAAAGCCGTGGATGTCTTCGGTTTCTTCCTGTTCGCCCTCACCGGTGTGGCTTTATTGGTGGTAGGGGGCATATTGCTGCGCCGCTACTGGTGGCGGGAATATTCCGGTCCGGAGCGGGGATGGCTTCTGGCTCCGACCTGGAGTTGGGCGGCAGCCGCCTGGGCCTTGGCGGGTTATGGTGTGGCCGTTTTGCCTCTCGTTCTGGACATCGCCCAGAAGGCTGTGGGAAAGCGCCCCACGGTGGCCATGTTCCGCCTGTGGTTGTGGGAGGCCCTGACCGCCCCTCAAGTGCGGCCCTGGTTCTATGCCGCGTTGTGGATGGTGCTGGTCGGTCTTGGCGTATCCCTTGTCTTGCGATACGGACGTCCCCATGTGTTCCGACAGGGTGGGGCTGCGCTGGCTTGGAGTGCTCTGGGGTGGTGGTTCGTAGGCATCGGTCTGTTGACAGTTGTTTTCAGCGTGGCCGAGCTTCTGCGATGGCATAGCGTGTTGATGGCCAAGGAGGCATCCCGCAACTTTTTGCTCCAGGCTTTTTCCATCGTTGCCGGAGCGGTGGCTCTGGGTCTTTCCTGGAAGCTATGGAAAAGCGCGGTGGACAGTGAATCTACCCGGGGCTTTTGGGGTCGAGCCCTGGCGGCCCTCCTGTTCATGATTGGAGCATGGATTCTCCTTATGGAAGTGCCCCCAGCCATCCGGGCGGGGGATAAAGACGTGTGGGAAGGGTTGCTCATCACGACCTACTATGCTCTGGGTACCGTGCCTTTCCAGCTCACCATTGCTTTGTTCCTGGCCCTCCTGCTGTATCAGAACCTGCCGGGTAAGGAAATGTTCCGGGTCATCTACTTCCTGCCCTACGTGACGCCCACAGTGGCCAGTGCCGCGGTGTTCCGGCTCCTTTTCTCCCCTCGGCCCACAGCACCCGTGAACACCCTGCTGGCCCGTTTGGGCCTTCCGGCCCAGCGATGGTTGATGGAGCCGCGCGGTGTCGGTCAGCTCATCGGCGAAGCCCTGGGCCTGGATGTGCCCACCTGGTTGTATGGCCCTAGTCTGGCCCTGGTGGTGATCATGATTTACTCCATCTGGGTTTTCGTGGGATACGACATCGTCATTTATTTGGCCGGATTAGGGAACATCCCCACAGAACTCAAAGAGGCCGCATCCATTGATGGCGCCACGAGCTGGCAGATTTTCCGCCACGTGACCTTGCCCCTGCTTTCCCCGACTATTTACTTTCTGAGTCTGATCGCCGTCATCGGCACTTTCAAGGCCTTCAATCATATCTACGTGATGCGGGAAGCCGGTGCCCAAGGTACGGTGGACACCCTGAGCCTGGTGATTTTCGACGAGTTCTTCGTCAAGACCCGTTTTGGCTACGCCTCGGCCCTGGCCTTTGTGCTCTTCGCCGTTATCCTCAGCCTGACTGACAGCAATCGCAAGGGGCAGGAAAGCTGGGTTTTCTACCAGTAGTCCCAGTTCAGGGGCCAGGGGGAGGGA
>WFUL01000267.1 GCA_015484985.1 Anaerolineales bacterium
CCCCTACACCCTTCCCCTCCCCCACGCCTTCACCCACCATACCGGGTGGCGAAGGCTTTCACATCGGCGCTTACGTGCAGGTATCCGGCACCGAAGGCGCCCGGCTTCGCTTTCGAGAGGCCCCCGGCCTGGACGCCCCGGTGCGTTTCCTGGCCATGGAGAACGAGGTCTTCCGCATTGAAGAGGGACCCGTCAGGAAAGACGGATACATCTGGTGGTACCTGGTCGCACCCTACAGTCAGAGCCGGGCCGGATGGGCCGTCCAACGCTACCTCCGTCCCCTGGACACAACGCCTGAATCCACGCCGTAGGCACCCGAAGCGAGGGACGGACGTCCTCATCGCCACCCCCGTCTCGCACCCGCCGGGTTCTGTCAAACGACACGGAGATGTTTGGAACATCCCCCTCCTGCGCCTTGACCCTCCCTTATGGCCCGCGTACAATAAAAGCGCCGAGCCGGAGTGGCGGAATTGGCAGACGCGGGGGACTCAAAATCCCCTGGGGTTCACCCCCCGTGTGGGTTCGACTCCCACCTCCGGCATCACGACCAGGACGGTTCCCTGCTCGGCCGTCCTGGTTTTTCTATCTCGCTTCATCTCAGGAGGTTGTCCATGACGTTGACCTCGGCCATCCGAGAGCGCCTTGAGGAAGTCGAATTGCAGACCCTGGCTCCTTACGCCTGCAAAAGCGCCCTGAGCCGGGGACGCGTCTACCCCGAACCGGAACCCCGTTACCGCACGGCTTTTCAGCGGGACCGGGACCGCATCATCCACACCACGGCCTTCCGTCGGCTGAAGTACAAGACCCAGGTCTTCATCATCTACGAAGGGGACTACTACCGTACCCGCCTGACCCACACCCTGGAGGTCACCCAGATTGGCCGCACCCTGGCCCGGGCCCTGGGCGTGAACGAAGTGCTCACCGAGGCCATCTGCCTGGCCCACGACCTGGGGCATCCCCCCTTCGGGCACTCAGGCGAGAAAGCCCTCAACGAGATCATGGAGCCCTACGGCGGCTTCAACCACAACTACCATGCGTACCGTATCGTCACCGAACTGGAACAACGGTATCCTGCTTTCCGGGGGCTGAACCTGACCTGGGAAGTGCGGGAAGGGTTGGTGAAGCACGAAACCGAGTACGACGTGCCCGAAGCCCACGAATACGAACCCGAATTACGCCCCACCCTGGAGGCCCAAATCGCCAACGTGGCCGACGAACTCGCCTACACGGCCCACGACCTGGACGATGGCCTGCGTTCCGGCCTCATCACGCCGGACATGTTGCGGGGCATCGCCCTTTGGGAACGTCTTCGGGAGCACATCGGATGGCGGGAAGGGCCTCTGGACGAGCTCACCCGCCACCGGCTCATTCGGGAACTCATCGGCCTGGAAGTGGACGACGTCCTGGAAACCACCCTGCGCAACATTGAAGCCGCGGGCGTGCAATCGGTGGACGACGTTCGACGCCATCCCGAACCGCTGGTACGACACAGTCCCGAGATGGCCCTGATGAACCGGGAACTCAAGGACTTCCTCATGCAGAACCTGTATCGCCATCCCCGGGTGCTGCGCATGGCCCTCCGGGCCGAACGGGTCATCCACGACCTATTCGAAGCCTACGTGCGCAACCCGGCCATTCTGCCGCGTCACATCCAGGCTCGCATTGATAAGGGAGGTCTGCACCGGACCATCTGCGATTACATTGCGGGCATGACGGACCGCTTCGCCCTCAAGGAGCACCAGGCCCTGTTCGACCCCCTGGGGGATGCACCTTTCGCCGGATGAGCCAGAGAAAAGGCTGACGGCCGTCGGCCGACCGCCGTCGGCGAATTTTGGTCCCGTGCCCGGTTAGGGCGACCCGTACAATTGTCCTGCTTCACGAAGGATATGGTATTAGCCTCGCAAGGACCGACCATATCCCGGAGGCGCCAGAACCTGACCGTCCCGGTAGACCTCCTTCCCCCGCAGGACCACTCGACGCACCCGTCCGTAAACCCGCCAGCCGGCAAAGGGGGTCCAGTTGGCTCGGGTATGCCATCCCTGCTCCGGGATTTCCCAGGACGCCTCGGGAGCGACCTCCACCCACGTCTCAGGCTGTTGAGGCAGCCTCCAGAGGGCTCGCACCCGGTGATGCATCCGCCGCACCACGTCCTCCATCGACAGGCGCCCCTCCCTCACCGCAGTAAGGAACAGAGGCAGCGCCGTCTCCAGGCCCGGATAACCTGGCGGGGGTTGGAGCCCGTCCTTCTCCGTCAGGGTGTGGGGTGCATGGTCCGTGGCGAACACGTCAATGACCTCCAGGTTCTGCCATAAGGCCTCCCGGTCCTGGGCCGTCCCCAGGGAGGGACGCACCTCGGCCCGTCCCTCGCCGATGCGGGGGACGTCCTCTTGGGAGAGGAAGAGGTGGTGGGGCGTGACCTCGCACGTCACCGGCCATCCCCGCTCTTTGGCTCCGCGAATGAGGAGAATTTCTTCGCGATAGGCCACGTGGGCCACATGGATAGGCCGGTCGTACAGCCGGGCGAAGAAGAGGGCTGCGGCCAAGGTGACCCGCTCCGCGTGGACGACCAGGGGGGTCTCCCGAGGCCACAGGTGAAAGGGGCCGTGCCAGACCTCTGTCCTGGCCAGCCAGAGGGGCCCGAAGGTACGGCTGAGGTACAGTTTGAGCCCCGCGACCCGGGGGGCCAGGGCAGCCTCCCGGGCGCCGAAGCGACCCGTGCCCCCAAGGTGCTGGGCATAGTCACAACGAGCCTTCTGACGGGCCAGGGCCAGGGTTTTCTCCAGAACCTCGACCGTGGTTACCGGAGGCTGGGTGTTGGGCATGGCCAGGATGGCTGTAAACCCTCCTGCCAGGGCAGCCGCGGTAGCCGTTGCCCAGTCCTCCTTATGGGTGGCCCCGGGCTCCCGCACGTGCACGTGGGGATCAATGAGACCGGGAAGGCGCACCAACATGGCTCCTCGTCGCGCGTCGTGGACCGCGTGGGGGCATCAGTAGGCCCGGGCGAAGATGGCCTTGACCGTCGCCCGTTCTCCACACACCACGCACCGGCCCTCGCCTCCCGGCTGTTCCAGGGGCAGACACCGGTTGGTGGCCTTGGTATCCTCCTTGATACGGTCTTCGCAAGCCTCGTTGCCGCACCACCAGGCCAGAGCCCACCCGTCCCGCACGATTTCCTTGAGTTCCTCGTAGGTCTCGGGTTCGTGGATGTTGGCCTCCAGGAAGGCCTTGGCCTTGGCGTACATGCTCTCGTGGATTTCATCCAGCAACCGCGGGAGGCGCTCCGCCAGGGCGTCCATGGAGACCGTTTCCTTGCCTTCCTTGCCCGGCTTGTCCCGGCGGGCCAGGGTCACGGCGTGGGCATCCAAATCCTTGGGGCCCAGTTCGATACGCACGGGCACCCCGCGCAGCTCCCAGTCGTTGAACTTGAAGCCCGGGGTCAGGTGGTCCCGGTCATCCAGGTGGACCCGCAGCGGCTCGCCCCGGTATCGGACTTCCTCCTTCAGGCGCTGGTGCAGCTGGCGCGCGGCTTCCAGAATGCGGGCCTCGTCGTCATCGCTCTTCCAGATGGGCACGATGACCGCGTGGATGGGGGCCAAACGCGGCGGCAGCACCAGGCCCTGGTCGTCACCATGGACCATGATGATGGCCCCAATGAAGCGCGTGGACAGGCCCCAGGAGGTGGTCCACACATACTGCAACTGGTTGTTGCGGTCCAGGTACTTGATGTCAAAGGCTTTGGCAAAGTTCTGACCCAGGAAATGGGACGTGCCGGCCTGGAGAGCCCGTTTGTCCCCCATCATGGCCTCAATGGTGTAGGTGGTCACCGCGCCCGCGAACTTCTCGCTTTCCGATTTGCGGCCCGGAATCACCGGGATGGCGGCCTCGTTGACCGCGAAGTCCTCGTACACCCGCAACATGCGCATGGTCTCCTCTTCCGCCTCTTCCCGGGTGGCATGGGCCGTGTGTCCTTCCTGCCAGTAGAACTCCAGGGTGCGCAGGAAGAGCTTGGTGCGCAACTCCCACCGGACCACGTTCCCCCATTGGTTGAGGAGTTGGGGGAGGTCGCGATACGAGCGAATCCATTTGGACCACATGTACCCGATGATGGTTTCCGAAGTCGGGCGCACGGCCAGGGGCTCTTCCAGCTTCTTGCCGCCACCATGGGTCACAATGGCCAGCTCGGGTGCAAAGCCTTCCACGTGCTGTTTTTCCTTCTCGAAGA
>WFUL01000268.1 GCA_015484985.1 Anaerolineales bacterium
GCTCCCTTCCTTGTCGAGCACCCCTTTGCGAGTGGTCCATGGCGAGCAGGGAATGTACATCGCGATGGACGCACCCTTACCTTAAAAGCCGCCTCTTACGATACGGGAAAGGGGAAGGCATGTCAAGCGGCGTTACCTCCTCTCCTGGTGCATACCCATATCTTGTGAGATTCAAGCCCGAAGTTATTTCCCGGATATCTCGCATCGTCCTGTCCGGGTACGGGACCGCAGGAAGAAGACTAAATTGATGCAGCGACGGCTTCGCCGCTTGTATGATAGAAAAAGACAAGGCGGTAGACCGTCTCGCCGCAGGGTCGTGAGAACCCGTTGAGCAAGATAGGTCGCCGCCTTGTCTCCATCTGTGGAGCCAAGGGGTCGGAGAGGAGAAAGGGCTTTCAAGCCCGTATACAAGCAAGACCCCGGCTCCACACAAAACCACATTCAGGAGATAAGCGCCATGAAACGATAGCGACCTCGTCCTCAGTATGCCATCGGCGTGGATATTGCGCAGGAGCAGTGCGTCTTGCCACATTATCTATCGAGGGTCCTGGACCCGGTCAGACCTATGCGAAACGCTGGGGGCCGTTTCCAAAGTTGGTATGGTTCATGTACAAAGTGTGTGCTTTCACCAGCCCCTGGGCTTTTTTCCTGTTCTTCGGTGAAATCATCCTGCGAGAGGAAAAATCTCTCCCGGTGGCGCGCAGGCCTTATCAGGCTCAGAACCGCAGGTAAAGGCCGACAGCCGTCGGCCGACACCCGACCGCGAACTTTGGTCCTGGGCCCGGTCAGGGCTGCGGGTATAATGCAGCACGCACCTTTTCACTTGATTTGAGGGTGTGGGCACACGTTTTGCAGATGAGTCGTTGGTATAAGATTGTGGCAACATCAGCCAGGAACAGAGGCGTGAGGGAAACCTTCGAGAGGGCAGTACCATGGATTGGGTCCTATACGGAGCCTATGGCTATACCGGCCGCCTTATCCTGCAGGAGGCCCTTCGGCAGGGGATACCGCCCCTCTTGGCCGGACGCAACCCCCGGGCGTTGCAGGCTCTGGCCCAGGAGACCGGACTTCCCTACCAGGTCGCCTCCCTGGAGGACCCCGAGGCCCTGGACGGTCTTCTCCAGGGACATCGGTTGGTCCTGCACGCCGCCGGCCCCTTTGAACTCACCATGCCTCCCATGGTCGCGGCCTGCCTGCGCCAGGGGGTCCATTATCTGGACATTACCGGAGAAATCCCGGTATTCGAGGCTCTGGCCCGCCGGGACGAAGAGGCCCGACGCCATGGTGTGCTGTTGCTGCCGGGTGTTGGACTGGACGTCGTGCCCTCCGACGCTCTGGCCGCGCATTTGAAAAGCCTCCTCCCCTCGGCCACGCACTTACGTCTTATCCTTTGCAGCATCCGTGCGGGGATTTCTCGCGGTACGCTGCGCACCATGGTGCTCAATCTGCATCGCCCCAGCGCGATACGCCGCGAGGGGCGCATCGTCGAGGTCCATCCGGGCGACGCGGTCCTGAACATCCGCGTGGGCAACCGCATCCGACGGGTCTACCGGGTGCGGTGGGGCGACGTGAGCACGGCTTACTATACCACCGGTATCCCCAATATTGAGGTCTTCATGTGCGTTCCCCGGTTTGCCGCCCGCCTCTTCGCCTTGTGGAAGGCCATCCACCCCCTGCTTCGCCAAAATTGGATACGCCACCTGCTGGCCGCGGCTGTCCGATGGCTTCCCCCTGGACCCAACGAACACCAACGACGCACGGGGCGCGTGTACTTCGAAGGTCACGCCTGGGACGCGACGGGCCGCCGGGTCTGTGCCCGCCTGGAGACCCCTGAAGGTTACACGCTGACGGCCCGAGCGGCGGTCGCCGCTGTGCGAGAAGTGCTCGCCCGTGCCGGTGAAGTCGCCGGGTTCCAGACCCCCGGACGTCTTCTTGGTCCCTCCTGGGTGCTTTCCCTGGAAGGCGTGCAAGGGTTTTCTTCTTGCAGCACCGGCTTCCCGGTTCTGACGTCCTCCTGACGCTTTGGGTTTACTCTAATGGTCGTCCATTTTGGAAATCCGCGGTTCCGGCCGAGATTGGGACGAAAGCCGTTCGTCTAAACACCTCCCCTTGGTCTCAGGACCGCGTATCAAAGGAGGTAAACAACCGTGGTGTTCGGCTTCCTGTTTGGTGGAAAAGTGGACATACAGGTCCAATGGCCCCAAGACCGGATTTATCGACCGGGCGATACCATCCCGGCCCAGGTTCACCTGCGTATGCAGGGCCGTCCTCGTGTGCGAGGCGTACGGGTGGGCCTGGTGTTCTGGCAGCGCTTCCAATACCCCGATTGGGAAGAACACGACGATGGCACTGGGGATTACGTCATCCTCTGGAAGGAAAAGGAACGCTGGGTGACCCAGGCACAACTCCCCCTCCCCGACCCACTGCCCGCAAACTTTGAAAAGACCTACCAGGGCACTATCACCATTCCCCACGACGTGCCACCTCCACACCAGGGCCGTATCTGTCAGGGACGTTGGTACATAAAGGCCGTGGTGGACCGCCCTATGCTCCCGGACGAGGAATACCGCGCCTCCTTGGATTTGGTTGTACCGCCTCCGGGCGTGCTCCAAAACCCCGATTTCTACGGTCAGGCCACCCATCCGGATGTTGTGGATATGCGCTTTCATCTGCCCGGTCTGGAATTCGTGGAGGGGGAGACCCTGGAAGGTACCCTGCACCTGAGATCCCATGAGACCATAGAGGGCCGAAGGGTGCGCATCGTCCTGGAGGTGCGGGAATTCATTGACTACCGGCTCCGTGCCATGCCCGGCCTGACCTTTGAGGACCAGAGCCATGAGGTGCCCGAGGTGGAAGACCTTGCTCGAGTGGCAGAAGTGGATCTGGCCCGACCGTTCCGCATGCAAGCGGGAGAAGAAAAAGCCCTCCCCTTCCGCCTGCAACTCCCCCGATTGGGGAAGCCCACCTGTGAAGCCTGCGGTGAGGGTGGGAGCATTCGCTGGACGCTCAGGGGGTTCATCGATTTGGCCTGGCGGCGGGACCCGGGAGTGGTGCAGGAAATCTACCTGTACAACGGTCGCTAATCCGTTGACGGCACTCGGCCGACGGCCTCACTGAAGACAGGAGGAGAGGAAAAGAGATGGGGCAGCGGCTACGCCGCTGTCCTATCATCTTTCCTCATTCTACGGTCCAGGGCCCGGTCAGGCCCTCGCGAAACGCCAGAAGTCCTTTCCACACAGAGGCCACCACCTTTTGCAAACTTTTGTCCGGACCTCAACTCACTTCGTGGACGAAGGAATATCATCCCGAATCTGAAAACTGGCCCAATACGGGGTCACCCATCGAGGACGATAGGGAGCCAATCGACGAACCATGACCAGTAAGGCCTGAGGGTGATGGTCCATGAGCAGGAAACGCCGTCCCAGCCGGGCCGCAGCCTCACCCGTGGTGCCGCTCCCCGCGAAGAAGTCCAGCACCACATCTCCGGGTCGGGTATAAGCCCGCAGGAGACGCATGAGCAGGGCCAGAGGTTTCTGCGTGGGATACCCGGTGCGCTCCTTTCCCGAAGTAGGCACAATCGTATGCCACCATACGTCCCCAGGAGGCCGATGGCCATAGGGAGCGCGTCCATGGGCGGGAAAGGGACGACCGACCTCTTCTTCGTTGAATTGATACCGTTCAGGGTCCTTGACATACCACAGCAACGTATCGTGCTTGGGTGCCCACCGTTTCCGGGGCCGTCCGCCGTAGTCATAGGCCCATACGATTTCCCCCAGAAAGCACTCGGGGCCCCAAAGGGCGTCCATCAAGACCCGCACATAATGCACTTCTCGCTGGTCCAGGTGCAGGATAAAACTGCCATGGGGTTTTAGCACCCGCCAGGCTTCTTGCAAACGAGGGGTCAAGAACCCCAAATAATCCTGATGGCGGTCGGAATAGGTGATTTCGCCCACGACTTCCACCCGGTAACGCCGATCTTGGAAGCCTCTCCGAGGGCCTTGAGGGTCTTGTTTGACCCTGAGCCGCCGCAGGCGTCGTTCCTGCCGGGTATTGAAAGGGGGATCGATATAGATGAAGTCCACTGCTTCATCGGGAAGGGCTTGAAGAAAAGGGAGATTATCTCCGAAACAGATACAGGGAGGGTCCCACCAGGCCCGTCGTACGTCCGTGGGGCCCTCCCCGTTGGCTTGCTTCTCATGCCATCCTTCAGGGCCGAAAAGCGCGCTTGGCTCAGACAAGGGCCTTGCCCTCACAACATCCGCAAACCCGTTTCCAGGCGAGCGATGACTAGCCGCTGGATTTCGCTGGTACCTTCGTAGATTTCCGTGATTTTGGCATCCCGGAAATAGCGCTCAATGGGAAGTTCTTTGGAATAGCCCATGCCACCATGAATCTGCACCGCGGCCCAGGCGCAGAACATGGCCGTTTCCGAGGCGAAGAGTTTAGCCATGGAAGCCTCCAGTGTATACCGTTCGCCGGTCTTCTTGGCCCGTTCTTTGGCCAGGGCGGCGTTGTACGTCAGGGATCGGGCGGCCTCAATGCGCATCTTCATATCGGCAATCTTGAAACCCGTACCCTGAAATTCGCCGATGGGTCTGCCAAAGGCCTGGCGTTCCTGCACGTACTGACGGCTGGCCTCGTACGCGGCCTCGGCGATGCCCAGGGCCTGGGCGGCGATACCGATGCGTCCGGCATCCAGCACAGCCATGGCGATTTTGAAACCTTCACCTTCCTCACCCAGCCGGTTCTCCACTGGGACCTCCAGGTTGTCAAAGGAAATCTCTGCGGTGGCCGAAGCCCGAATGCCCAGTTTTTCCTCCTGCTTTCCCCGTACCAGGCCCGGCCACTGCCCTTCGACGATGAAGGCCGTGATGCCCCGGTGGCCCCTTTCGGGGTCCGTCATGGCAAACACAATGAAGTAATCCGCCACAGTGGCGTTGGTAATCCAGGACTTACGCCCATTGAGGACGTAAATGTCCCCTTCACGGACCGCTCGGGTACGCATGTTGGCCGCGTCCGAACCCGATGAGGGTTCGGTCAGGGCATAAGCGCCGATGGCCTGTCCCGAAGCCACGGGCACCACATACTTGCGCTTCTGTTCTTCGGTGCCGAAGGTCATGATGGCATGGTTGAACAGCGAGTTGTTCACGGACATAATGGTGCCATGGGCCGCGTCCACCTTGGAAATCTCCTCCAGGGCCAAGACGTAGGCCAGGGCGTCCATCCCCGCACCGCCGTACTCTTCAGGCACCTCGATGCCCATGAAGCCCATTTCACCCATCTTACGCACGGTTTCCAGGGGGAAACGCTCTTCTTTGTCGAACTGCGCCGCAGCTGGCGCGATGACCTCCTGGGCGAACTCCCGAGCCGCATCTCGAATCATGCGGTGCTCCTCGGACAGCAAGTGTTCAAAGGCAAGGCGGGCCATATGCAAGCCTCCCATTCAAGGATGAGGGTGGTCACCAGGGTGTGTTCGTCCAAAGTATACCCTACCTTCAAGGTTCAAGGCGGATATCGGATTGTAGGGGTGCACTCAAAAGTTACCGAAGTGGGAGAAAAGGTGGTGCCGCTTTGGAAAGCCCCCCAGCGTTTCGTACGGGTCTGTCTGGGTCCGGGA
>WFUL01000269.1 GCA_015484985.1 Anaerolineales bacterium
ATCTTGAAGTCCTGCACCCAGACGGTGATTTCCCCCGTCTTCGTGCGGAAGAGATGCCCCCGGGCCTGCAGAAAGTCGCCGATGTCGAACATTTTGTTGAAGAAGCGGAGCCGTTCCTTGCCCAGGGTGTTCGCCTGGAAGAAGAGTTGGATTTTCCCGTGCTCGTCCTCGATGTGGGCGAAGGTGATTTTCCCCATTTCCCGCATGGAGCGAATGCGGCCTGCGACGGTGACCTCGGGGCCGGTTTCCCGGCCCTGTTGCTCGGCCTCCAGGAAGGCCTGGAGGGCCTCTCGGGTGGTGTGGGTGCGTTCCGCGCGGTGGGGGTAGGGCTCCATGCCCATTTCCCGTAAACGATGTATTTTCTCCAGGCGGACTTGTTCCAGCGGTGTATACAGTCGTGTCATGACCAAACTCCCCGACGTTCGTCGAACGTACTGGGCATTATAACAGGACTTCGTGATACGATTCCCACGGGTTGGGGGTGGTTCGCAGGGCTTCTTGCGTTCGTACAAGGTCCCGTCTTTTTTGGGGAATTTCGTAGTGGAGCGCGAAGGCCTTATCGGGTTCAGGACCTAAGGAGAGAAAGAAAATGGTGGGGGTGAAGCCGCTCCCACACCATTTCTTTCCCCCGCTGGGGTCCTG
Organism: Anaerolineales bacterium; assembly: GCA_015484985.1. Classification (GTDB taxonomy): domain Bacteria; phylum Chloroflexota; class Anaerolineae; order Anaerolineales; family DRMV01; genus S139-71. Next base: position 643 of record WFUL01000269.1, read on the forward strand.
GGCCTGGTTCGTTCTAAGCGAACGGGAAGGCCTCAAAAGACTTCCCTGGGTCCTTACCTCTTTTTTCGTCAGATAATGAAAAGCCCTGAGGGATGTTCGAAAGAAATGCCCTGAGGTTTGGACAAAGGGTTATGGTGCTTGGTCGGAAAGCACGGTCAGAGTCTCGCGCAGGTCTGATCAGGCTCTGGACCGCAGGAGAGGAGAAGATAATGTGCGTAGTGGCTTCGCGCTGCATATATTATCTCTTTCTTCACCAGGGGTCCTGCGCCCGGTCAGGTTTATACGCTCAGGGAGCAGACCTGTTTTCGAAAGGCTGTCCAAACTCTTGTCCGAACCTCATAAATACACCTTTGCGCGTTATTTTGGACCGGGATAGAATGCACATGCAAAAGATTCCCGGCGCTCCTTGGTGCATCCAGGAACGCCGGGAATAAGTGGAGGAGAAGGTCGGGTATGGGGTGCTGTTTCCTTATATAGGGGAATCTCGTCAGGAAACCGTCAGGGAAGCGGTGGTGACGGACACTATCTTCAGGAGGTGTGAACATGGCTCACGTGGTGCGAATCGCTCATCTGGCCGTGGTCACCGACGATTTGGACCAGGCTTTGGCCTTTTGGCGGGATGCCTTGGGCCTCACCGTCGGAGGTATTCATGATGTCGAACAGGAGGGTGTGCGGGTGGCCTTTCTGCCTGTGGGGGACAGCAGCGTGGAGGTAGTGCTGCCCTTGCAGGAGGATACGGGGGTGGCCCGATATTTGCGCAAGCGTGGACCCGGGATGCACCACGTTTGTCTAGAAGTTAAGGACCTGGAAGGTCTGCTGTCCCGCTTGAAGGAACAGGGGGTGCAGCTCATCTATGAAGAGCCCCAAGTCTCTCCTACAGGAAGGCGGTACGCGTTCGTGCACCCTAAGAGTGCGGGCGGGGTCCTGGTGGAACTGTACGAAGCGCCTGCGGCGGGAAGCGCGGCATAGCCTTCGGGTTCGTCCTTCCACGGTAATGGGAGGTGGTAAAATTCATCTACCTTCGCCTGGGTATCACCCAGGAAGGGAATATCCAAGGCTGGTTTCTGTTCCAAGGGTTGTTTTGGAGGTGTTCTATGACCTTACAGCGTGTTGCCCTGTATTTGCAAGATGCCCATGACCTGCGAGTGGGACTGGACTACGTCCGTTATGCCGAGGAGAAGGGCTTTGAGGCCGTGTGGCAGGCCGAGTCTCGTCTTGTCCGGGATGCCATCGTGCCTATGGCCGCCTATGCCGCGGTGACCGAGCGTCTTAAAGTGGGTTCTGGAGTCATCAACATCTGGACCCGCAACGTGGGCCTCATCGCGGCCACGTTCCTTACCCTGGATGACCTAGCCCCGGACCGCGTTCTGGCTGGCTTGGGCGCGTGGTGGGACCCTCTGGCCCGTCAGGTAGGCATCCTTCGCCGTAAGCCCCTCAAGGCCATGCGGGAAGTGGTCACCGTGTTGCGCCGCCTGCTCAATATGGAGCGGGTCACTTATCATGGGGAATTCGTACAGGTGACGGATATTGAATTGGACGTGGTACATGGTCGACGAGAGCCCCGCAATGTGCCCATCTACATTGGTGCCACCGGGCCCAAGATGCTGGAGCTGGCCGGGGAAATCGCCGACGGTGTGCTCATGAATTATTGCGTGCCCGTGGAGTACAACGACATGGCCCTGCAACACATCGAGAAAGGCGCGCGCAAGGCTGGACGTCGCCTGGAGGACATCGACCGGCCGCAACTCATCGTGTGCTCGGTGGACCACGACCGGGAAAAGGCCATCGACCGCACCCGGGAACTCCTGTGTCAGTACCTGGCCCAGCAACCCCACATCGCCAAGGCTTCGGGCGTTTCCGACGAGGTGGTCCACGAAATTCAGTCCATTCTGGGCTGGCCGGCGACAAAGGAGCAAATCGAAAAGGCCAAGTGGCTGGTGCCGGAGGATCTCATCCACCGCATCACCGCTTCGGGCACGCCGGAAGAGGCCCGGGCCAAGGTGCAGGAGTACATCGACCACGGTTGCACCTGCCCGGTGCTTTATTCCGTGGGCGGCGATGTGAAGCTGCTGATTGATACTTTCTCGCCCTTAGCAGAAGGGTGAACCTGAGGTCGTCTGCTTCATACCCACCGTTGGTGGAAAGCAGGGAGGTTCGCAATGGTCCCACAGCGGTCCGCGGGGGAGGAGGTTTTAGCCCAGCAATTTCCCCTGGTGGTGCCTGTGCAGGTGCGGTTTCGGGACCTGGACGCGCTGGGCCATGTGAACAACGCGGTGTACCTGAGCTATCTGGAGATGGCTCGCGTGGCCTACGTCCAGAGCCGCTTTGGCCTTTCCCACCCGCGAGATTTCTCCTTCATCCTCGCCCGGGTGGAAATCGACTACAAGTCTCCTGTGACCCTGGGCGAGCGCCTGGTGGTGGGAATTGGCGTGGCCCATGTGGGAAAGCGGTCCTTCCGCTTCGCGTATGAAATCCGAGAGGCTTCCTCGGGACGTTTGGTGGCCCAGGCGGAAACGGTGCAGGTGATGTACGATTACCAGGCCCAGAAGCCTGTGGCCATCCCGGAGGAGGTGCGTCGCGTGCTGGAGGCCGACCGGGTGTCGGTTCCCGGAGGGGAGGAAGCATGACGGAGGGACGGTTCCCCGCCTTACAACCCAAACCCGTGGCCGTGGTCATCGGCGCCTCGTCGGGCATTGGCGCGGCCCTGGCCCGGCGCCTGGCTGGCGAGGGTTACCGCGTGGCTTTACTGGCCCGTCGCGGTCCGGCCATGGAGGAACTGGCCCGGCTTCTCAACGAACGATATGGTGAAGACACGGCCCGGGTCTACGTCCACGACGTCACCCGCTACGAAGACGTCCCCCGCCTGTTCCAGCGCATCCTCCAGGAGATGAGCCGGGTGGACGCGGTCCTTTACGTGGCCGGAGTCATGCACCGGGTGGACCTGGAGGAGTTCGACTTTGCCAAGGACCGGGAGTGCTGGAGGTCAACCTGCTGGGCGCGGTGGCCTGGCTGGGTCAGGCGGCCCTGTACTTCCAGGGTCTGGGCC
>WFUL01000270.1 GCA_015484985.1 Anaerolineales bacterium
TCCCGGATGCGACGAATGGTGTCCACCATTTCGTCCACTTCTTTTGGATTCAGACCGGCGAGGACTTCATCCAGCAAGAGCAGACGAGGCTGGGAGGCCAGCGCCCGAGCCAGCTCCAGGCGCTTCTTCTGGGCTACGTTGAGACTTCCGGCCAGCTGGTCGGCCCGGTCCGCCAAACCCAGGAACTCCAACACTTCGTCCGCCACCCGGGCAGCTTGGGCCAAGGGCAGGCGCTTTTCTCCGAAGGATGCACCTACCATGACGTTTTCCCGGACGGTAAGTTCGGCCAGGGGCCGTACGATTTGGAAGGTTCGGGCCATACCCAGGTGGGCCAGGCGTGAGGGCTGCCAGCCGGTGATGTCGGTATCCCGGAAGAAAATGCGTCCTTCCTCAGGCCGGTAAATGCCATTGATGCAGTTGAACAAGGTGGTCTTGCCCGCGCCGTTGGGTCCAATCAGGCCCAGAATTTCCCCTTCGTAGAGCTCGAAGGAAACCCGATTGACGGCCACCAAGCCGCCGAAGCGCTTGACCACGTTCTCGGTGCGCAAAAGCACGTTCATAACAGGACCCTCCGGGTCGCGGGGAGCCGGCGACGCAACCAACCCACCAACCCCGCCGGGATGAACAACACGATGATCAACAACAGGGCACCCGCTACAGCCAGCTGGATGTTTTTCAAAAGGCGGTTGGTCAACAAGAACACCCGCATCCATTGATACCCAATCCCGCCCAGGATGGGACCGATGACCGTTCCCTGCCCGCCCAGCATGACCATGACGATGGATTCAATGGAGACGTGGAGGGGAAACGCGTCGTGGGGCTCGATGGACGCGTTGCGGAAGAAGAAAATGGCTCCTACCAAGCCGGGGAAGAAGGCCGAAAGAGTAAAAGCCCAAGTCTTGAACCAAGAGGTGCGCACGCCCATGACCTCGGCTGCGTCTTCATCCTCCCGAATGGAAAGCAACCCTAGACCAAACTTCGAGGCTCGAATCCAGTAGCTGACCACCACTACGATGAGGGTGACGATGAATAACCAGTGGTAGGTCATCCACAGCACGGCCCGCGGCCCGCCATAGGCCCTATACACCGCGAAATTCATCGTCAGGCCTACGGGGCCGCCAAAGGGCTGGAAGTTGTAAATGAAGGCCTTCATGGCCTCATTGACGCCGATGGTAACCAGGGCGAAATAGGCCCCTCGGAGACGAAGGATACCTGCGCCAATGAGGAAGGCCAGCAGGGCCGCAGCTAGGCCCCCCATGAGCACCGCGCTCCAGAAGGGCCAGCCTTTTTGGGCCACCAGGTAGAAGGCCACATATCCACCCAGGCCGTAGAACACCACATGACCGAAACTTACGTATCCGGTAAAACCCAGGATGATGTTCAGGCTGGCGGCCAGGGCCACTGCCCTCAACAGGGTGAAAGACGTTTCCCGGTGCACGTCTTGCTGGGTGAGCAGGGGATACAGGCCCACAGCCAGCACCACGAGAACAGGCAGAATCAGAGTCCACAAGGAACGTTTCATGGCCTTTTCTCCGCGGCGAAATCAATGGGCCCGTCCGCCGAAGAGGCCCGTGGGTCGGATGAGCAAAATGAGCACGAAAAGGACGAATTCCACCACCAGCACCCAGGTGGTGGGCAGGAAGACGGGGACCAGACCCTCGATGAGCCCGATGATGATGCCGCCGATGAGGGCGCCCATGGGATTGCCCAGTCCGCCCAGTACACTGATGACGAAGCTCTTGAGCTCGTACTTTCCGCCCTCCAGGATGGTGAAGGGGAACAGCGTGGCGATGAGCGCGCCGGAGAAGGCGGCCAACATGGTGCCCAGGCCGAAACTCAACGCGAGCACTTTGGTGGAAGGGATACCCACCAATTCAGCCGCGTCTCGATTGTCTGTCACCGCCCGGATGAACTTGCCCCAACGAGTGTATTGCATGAACAAATACAAGGCGACCGCGGCCAATAGGGAAGCCAGCGCGGCCACGATGCGGGTCACCGGAATGGTGGCCGCGCCCAGAGTCACACTCCCCAGGCTGAACTCGATGTTGCGAGGGGATGTGGTGAGGAGCGCCGTCCCGACACCGATAATCATCATGTTGATGGAGTACGTGGCCAGCAGGCTGGAGAGATGAGGCGCGCCAATCACCCGATGGACGGCGATGGCGTAGATGAGGATGCCCAGGAGCAGACCGCCTGCTGCGGTGAGAAGGGTGCCCATATAGGGATGCACGCCCAGCAACGTGGTGGCGAAATACAGACCAAACATACCCAGGGCAATCACCGGTCCATGGGCCAGGTTGATGACTTCCATGACACCAAAGATGAGGGTCAGCCCGATGGCCGCTACACCGAAGACGAAGCCCAGGAGCAGGCCGTCGATGAGGGAGGCAAACAGGAAACCCATATCCATGGAGTGCACCTCCTTCGGGTTCGCTCCGACAGATGCAAGAAAGGGGATGGGTCCTCAGGACCCATCCCCTTGTCCTTATGGCGTTACCGCGGCAGGGGGTAAATCAATTCCGCGGTGGCACCCTCCTTCGGCCATACCACTTGTTTGACCAGGTTGCCCTGATCGTCCTTCTGCCACTGGATGTAGACCATCTCATGGCCGATTTGCAGGCCGTGGGCTTCTTCGCTGGTGTCGAACTTGATGCGGCCGAAGAAGGTGAGTACGTCGGTAGCCTCGAGAGCCTCCTTTACCTTCTGGGGATCTACAGAATCGGCCTTCTTGATGGCATATTCGAGGATGATGCCCGCCGCGTAGCCACCCGCGGAGTGATAGGAGGGCTCTTCGTTGTATTCGGCTTCATAGGCCTTGATGAATTCCTCGTTGGACGGTCCATACCAGTCGATGCCCAGTTCCTTGGCCCCATCGGGCGTGTACTGCACCTGGGGTTCCCACTGGCTGGGGCCGATGATACCGAAGGCCGCCTCGCCCAGCTCGGCGAAGTCGGGTTCCGGCGGCGCCACCAGCAGCACCACCGCCTTCACTGGCGCCTGCTTTTCATACAGCTGGCGGGCGAAGGTGGAACCGTCCTGGAAGTGACCACCGCCCAGGACGGCTTCGGCGCCGGATTCCACAATCTTGTTGATGAAGGGGCCGAAGTCGGTGGTATCGGAAGGATAGCCCTCAAAGAGCACCACTTCGTAGCCCTGCTCTTCCGCATAGGCTTTGGCCGCCTCGACCACCGCGGTAGAGAACTTGGCCTGCTCGTACACGAAGGCCACCTTCTTCAGGTTGGGATCGGTCTCCTTGAGCATATCAATGGCCCCCGTCAGGTACCGACTGGCCGGGGTGTAGATTTGAAACACGTACATGTAGCCCTGTTTGTAGATGGAATCCGAGGCTGCACCCGTGGTAATCATGACCTTTTCGTATTGCTCCGCGATGACAGCCGCGGCCGCGGTCAGACCACTGGAGTAGGGGCTGATGAGGAAATCCGCGTTGTCTTCCGTGATGAGTTTGGTGTAGAGTTCCTGTACCCGGTCCTTGCTGGACTCGTCGTCGTACGACGCTTCCTGGAACTTCACCACCGTGCCATCGCTCAACTTGATGCCACCGGCCTCGTTGATGTGCTTAATCCACAGGCGCAATCCCTTGGCTTGGCGGCCCGAGGAGACATTGAGTCGGCCCGTCTTCGACTCGGTGAACCCAATGGTAAGTACGATTTCCTTGGCTTGGGGTGCCTCGGTGGGTTGCTCCTTTGGGGCCTCCGTTGGGGCCGGCGTGGCCTTTTTGCATCCTACCAAAACTCCCATACCGAAAACCAATAGCACCGACAACCACAGCAGGCGTTTCATAGCGCACCTCCATTCGTTTGTTTGTTGTTAAGAACAACCCAGGGGAGGGCCGTTCGTTACGAAGTGCTTCCTCCGGGCACCAGTTTGCGAAAGGTGTGCAAGGGAACTTTGTTTACCCGCCCACAGCGGGGGCACTCCACATCTACATGGGAGGGTGGGTTTTCCTTCAGCCGTTCCCAAATGGCCTTGACCGCCTCTTTGGGTAATGGGATGGGACGATGACAGTACATGCATCGCAGCATGGTCTTCCTCCTTGTGCCGGTCAGTGAAGACCTAAGGCCGGTAGAGCGCGGGGAATAGGGCGTAGAAGGCTGCGGCCTGCACTACGTCCTCTAAGGGCACCTGGTCGAGCACGGTGTGGGCGTAGATTTCGTCTCCCGGTCCAAAGCCGATGGTGGGGATCCCGGCAACGCCGGCCCAGTAGGTGCCGTTAGTGGAGAAATCCCACTTGCCCGTCGGGGCGTCGGGCCATCCCAGAAGCCGCCGCGCAGCCTGTCCGGCCTGGACGATGGGGTGGTCCTCTTCCAGCAGCCAAGCGGGGAAGTACTTTTCCACCGGCAGCACGAAGCCAGTATAGGAAGGTTCCTCATATCGAAGGACTTCCACCCATACCTTGCCCTTGCTCTCTTCGGGGATGAGGGCCTCGACCTGGGCCACGGCGTCCGCCTTCGTTTCCCCCAAGGTGAGGCGACGGTCGATGTAAATCACCGCTTCATCGGGGACCGCGTTGATGCTGGGGGTTTTGACGTGCATGTCGGTGACGGTGATTTTCCCGTGGCCTAGGAAGGGGTGGTCGCCGAGTCGAGGCTCCATGTCCCGAATGCCCGCGATGACCGGAAGCAGGCGATAGATGGCATTGTCTCCCAGATGGTTGCTGGCCGCGTGGGCGCTTTTGCCCTTGGCCACCACGCGCATCTCCACCCGGCCCTTATGGCCACGGTAGACCTGCATCCGGGTGGGCTCGCCCACCACCACCGCGTCGGGCCGGATGCCGGGGTCCACTTCCACGAAGGCCCGGGGGGCCAGACCGTCGCACCATTCCTCCATGTTCCCGAAGTAGTACACCGTCCATCCATCCAACAAACCCAGGTCCCGGGCCCAGGCCAGACCGTAGACCATACCCGGCGTGCTGCCCTTTTCGTCGCACGCGCCTCGAGCGTAGAGAATACCGTTTTCCACCTTGCCGCGGAAGGGGTCCCATTGCCACTCGTCGGGGTCGCCGATGCCTACGGTGTCGATGTGGGAATCGTAGACCAGGACGCGAGGTCCGTTGCCGATGCGGCCCAGGATGTTCCCCATTTTGTCGAAACGCACTTCGTCAAAGCCCAGACGCCGCATTTCTTCGGCTACCCGTTCCCCCACGGCCTTGATCTGCCCGTTGGTGCTGGGGATGGCCACGATGTCTCGCAGGAAGGCGATGATGTTCTGCCGTTCCGCCTGGAGGCGTTGTTGCAGGGTACTAAGGATTTGTTCGTTCAGCATATTTCGCCTCGTTGATGGGATTTGTGACAAAATCAAGTATACCATGCGGAGCTCGGACAAAAGAAGGTGTGGTTGAAATTCGGATGGGAGGGGCGATCGCCAGAACACGATGGTGGCTTTGCTGTTGGCATGTTCTCTACTTCGTTTTTGAAGGGCAATGTTAATAGCCTTCTTGCAAATTGTTGCTATGCTTAGGGCCGAAATCCTTACGGGATTTCTTTGCACGTACCTGGAATTTCGAGTGTGAAGAGAAGGAGGTGGACACATGGCCGACAAGATTGTAGGCATTGACTTGGGTACGACCAACAGCGTGGTCGCCGTAATGGAAGGCGGCCAGGTTACGGTGATTCCCACCGCGGAAGGGCCGCGGATTTGTCCTTCGGTGGTGGCCTTTACCAAGAAAGGAGAGCGTCTGGTAGGGCTACCCGCGAAACGGCAGGCCATCTTGAATCCCGAAAACACGGTGTACTCCATCAAGCGATTCATGGGCCGCCGGTACGAAGAGGTGGAAGAGGAGCGCAAGCGGGTGCCCTATAAGGTGGTGCGCGGCCCTGCGGGTGATGCGCGTGTGTACATCCCGGCTGTGGATAAGGAATTCACGCCCCAGGAAATCTCGGCCATGATTCTGGCCAAACTCAAGTCCGATGCCGAGGCTTACCTGGGGCAACCGGTGAACAAGGCTGTCATCACCGTGCCCGCGTATTTCAACGACAGCCAGCGGCAGGCCACCAAGGACGCGGGTCGTATTGCGGGCCTGGACGTCAAGCGCATCATCAACGAGCCCACGGCGGCCGCGTTGGCCTACGGCATGGACAAGAAGAAGAACGAGACCATCCTCGTCTTCGACCTGGGTGGCGGCACCTTTGACGTGAGCATCCTGGAGGTCGGCGAGGGCGTCATCGAGGTCAAGGCCACTTCGGGCGATACCCATCTGGGCGGTGACGACTGGGACGCGCGGTTGATTGACTACATTGCCGAGGAATTCAAGAAGGAGCACGGCATCGACCTGCGGCAGGACCGGCACGCGCTGCAGCGTCTCAAGGAGGCCGCGGAAAAGGCCAAGATTGAACTCTCCACGGTGACGGAGACGGAGGTCAACCTGCCTTACATCACCGCGGATGCCAGCGGTCCCAAGCACCTGCAGATGACCATCACCCGGGCCAAGTTCGAGCAGCTCACCGAAGACCTGGTGGAACGCCTCAAGGGGCCCTTCTTCCGGGCGCTGGAGGACGCCGGCCTGAAGCCCACCGATGTGGATGAGGTTATCCTGGTGGGTGGCGCGACCCGAATGCCTATGGTACAGCGTCTGGTGAAGGAACTCACGGGCAAGGAACCGCACAAGGGTGTGAACCCCGACGAAGTGGTGGCCGTGGGCGCGGCCATCCAGGGCGCGGTACTGGCCGGTGAGACTAAAGACATCCTGCTCCTGGATGTGACGCCCCTCTCCCTGGGCGTGGAGACCTTGGGTGGCGTGATGACGGTGCTCATCCCTCGCAACACCACCATCCCTGTGCGCAAGACGGAAATCTTCACCACCGCGGAGGACAACCAGACGGCCGTGGACATCCACGTGCTTCAGGGCGAACGGCCCATGGCCCGGGACAACATCAGCCTGGGACGCTTCCGCTTGGAGGGCATCCCGCCCGCGCCGCGCGGTGTGCCTCAAATCGAGGTAACCTTCGACATTGACGCGGACGGCATCCTGCACGTGACCGCCCGAGACCGGGCCACGGGTAAGGAACAGAAGGTGACCATCACCGCCACGACGAACCTGACGGAGGAAGAAATCCAGCGTATGGTCCGAGAGGCCCAGGAGCACGCCGAAGAGGACCGTCGACGCAAGGAAGCCGCGGAGGCCCGAAATACCCTGGACACACTGGTGTATCAGGCCTCCAAGTTCCTCAAGGAGCACGGCGACAAGATTTCACCCACGGACAAGGAGCGTCTGGAAACCAAACTGAAGGAAGGCAAGGAACTGGTGGAGAGCCTGAGCGAGGACATCCTGCGCATCAAACAGGTGACGGACGAATTGCAGCAGTTGCTCCATGGGATTGGCCAGCAGTTCTATCAGCAACAGGCGGCCACGGCGGGTCCTTCCGCGACCACCAGCAGTGATGGTGGTTCAGGTGGTTCGACCCAAGAAAAAGGGGATGAGGACGTGGTGGAAGGTGAATTCCGAGAGGCCTGAGGAAAGACCTTGAAGGGGCGGCGAAGCCGCCCCTTCAACTTGCTCTCTGTCCCCTCCATCGGACCGCGGGGAAATAAGCAAGAAGATAATGTAAGCAGCAGCGAAGCCGCCGCTCACATTATCTCTATGAGGGATGGGTGTAATCCATCCACGTGTCGATGTCGATTTGCGTGGTTTCGTCGAACCAGGGCACAGGGTGGTAGCGATACTCCTCGAACAAAGCCCGACCTCCCACGTCCCCCTGTAGCGCCATGAGTTCCGGGAAGGTACTCGCATCGAACAGCACCGGGTTGCCCCGACGGTGGTCCACCAGGGGCGCTACAATGGGTGCCAGGGTTTGGGCGTGTGCGGCCACCAGAGCCCGTACCAGAGTGGGGGGCACGAAAGGCATGTCCCCCAGGAGGAAGACCGCGGCACCCGTTCCCGGAGGTAGGGCTTGCAGACCGGTTCGTACCGAGGTGCTCTGGCCCTGCTCCCAATGGGGGTTGTGGACGGTTTGAACAGGAAGGTCGGCGAGGGCCGTGGCCACTTGCTCACCCTCGTAACCCACAACCACGATCACGGGGTCCAGACCCGCAGCCAGGGCCGTTTGGGCCACCCGGCGGACCATGGGTTCGCCCTGGACGGGCAGGAGGAGTTTGTTTTTCCCCTCCATGCGATGAGAGGGCCCGGCGGCCAGGAGGATGCCGGCCACGGGCAGGTGTACGGCCACGGCTTCCAGTTCCTGCTCGCGAGCGCGTGCCACGAGCACCGCCGCGCGCACACCCATGTGCCACACGGTCTCGGCCACACGCTGGCTCGCGGCCAGTTGGGGTGCCGTTTCTCCCACCAGGAGCGCAGCCCAGGCGGCGTCCTCGGGTACATGCTTGCGACCACCTTGGGGATGGGCCAGTACCCGACCGACCATGATGGGTGTAACAGGCGCGCCGGGTTCTGCTTCGGCCAGGGTGGCGAAACGTTCCAGGCGATGGACCCGTTCCTCCGTAAGGGGTTCCCCCAGGGCGGAGAGACCGGCCACCGCGACCACATGGGTGACGCCTTCGGGCAGGGCAGGTTCGTGTTCCGCGGGAGCCTTTAGGGGCTTGCGGGCCGCGCCGTCGGCTTCCACCAGCAGGGGTAGGCTGCGGGTGTCCGCGAAGGCCCGCAGCACGGCCCACTGTGCTGGGGAAAGGGACGTCCATCGGTCCCCTTCCCGGGGGCCGGTGATAAGCAGGCGTGCGGTGGGCAGTTCCCTTTCCAGGCGTCGGGTCAGGGTTTCGGGCGACGGGTCCTCAAGGACCCAATGGACATCGGCCTGGTCGGCCTGCTCCCGGGCCAGGTGGGTGGTGGTGGTCAGGAGCACCGGCGGGTTATATTCCCGAGCCAGGGTGAACAGGGTCCGGGTTTTCCCTCCCGCGCCCACCAGGGCCAGGCAGGGCGCGGGAGGAAGACGCAATGCTCGGCGCAGGGTAAGGGCAACAGAGGGCATGGTACCTCCTGTGGGGTAGGTAACCGACCAGATTACGGCAGGATCCAATAGGTCACCTGGTCGACATAGACCTCAAAGTCCTTCGTGGCGTCGGCACCAACCACCAGGCCGAAGCGCCCTTCCAGGAACAGATCTTCCTGGATTTCGGCCACCTGGGCTCGATTGATGTAAAGCTTCAGGGTCTGGCCCTCCATCCACACCCCTATCCGATTGACCTGGTTGGCACCGGTGTGAATAGCCGGCGTGCGGGTCCAGTCTTGGTAGATCTTGAGTCCGCCGTTCCAGCGGAAAATCTTGAACATGCCATCGCAGGAGATCAGGAAAATGACGCCTTCGTACTGGGTGGGGGAACGGACGATGAGCCCGTAGCGGTCCTTTTGGCGGCAAGAAGGTCCGGTTCGGAAGAGGACTTCAATATAGGCGTCTCCCAGGGGTGGATACAGGGAGAAGGTCCAGGGGTTGATGCCGCGGTCCCGCTTATGCGCCTGGAGAATGAGCCGTCCCGGTACTCCCTTTACCGTCGCCAGGTCGTCCCATCGTAGGTACCAATAGCGACCGGGGATGCTCAGGTCGTCCTGCATATCGGGCTCGCCCAGTTCATAAGGATTGGTGGGCTTGGGCGCGGTCGGTGTCGCCGAAGCCTCGGGCGTCGGGGAGGGGCCCAGGGAAATCTGAGGGGCGGGTGTGGGTGTGCTGACGGGAAGCCGGGTTCGACCGAAGTTCACCGTGGTGGCCTCCCCAGGTCGGACGTCCACCGTTTGGGAAGCCGTCCCGCTACCCGCATCCGCGGGCATGGTCCACACGCCGGGGTTGAGTAGGGCCGCGTTTTTCGGTTCCTGGACATCGACCGTGACACAATAGGTGCCAGGTTCTAAACCCTCAAAGGCGAAGTACCCCTGCCCATTGGTCACCGTTCTGCTTATGGGCGTGCCGGGACAGGCCCCCTGGGCCAGATGCACGACGATGCTGGCCAGGGCCCATTCCTCCGGCTGATGGATGCCATCGCCTACCTGTCCGGCCTCAGGATGGGTCTTGCAACGTTCGCCCCCTTGTGGTGGACACACATCTTCCCACACCAAACCGGTGATACGTCCCTGTTCCGGTGAAGGTGTCTTTGTTTCAGCGGGGACAACTTGAGTAGGCGGTACTGGGGTAGGAGAGGGTTCAGGTGTGGCCAACGCCAGAGGTGTGGCCGAAGGTGTGGGCGAGAGGGGCGGCAGCGTGACCGGTCCTGCAGGAGTGGTTTCTTGGGGACCTCTACATCCCCATAGGAGGATCAGACTCAGTACCAGAGGCCACCACCGGAAGGGTATGTGACGGTTCATGGATACCTCCCCAGGGGTTGGAGTGTACAAAGAAGCACTATCT
>WFUL01000271.1 GCA_015484985.1 Anaerolineales bacterium
GCTCCAATGATGCCGAAGAGCAACACCAAAAGCCAGAAGACCGTAGTCAGGGAAATCATGATGTACTTCCTCCCTCCTGGGCCAGGACCAGCAACCCTTGGACCATCTCCCGAGCGGCCTGTGGACGAAACAGCGCCCGCATCGCCCGCCCCATGGCTTGGCGCCGGGCGACATCTTGCATGAGGTCCAACACCGTACCCTCCAGCCGTTGGGACAAATCCTCATCGAGGAGCAACACCGCGGCCCCGCGTTCCACCAGATACATAGCGTTCACCTTTTGGTAGCGCCAGGCATAGGGATAAGGGACCAGCACCGCGGGCAATCCCCAGGCCGGAAATTCGCCCAGGGTCGAGGCCCCGGCCCGGGACACCACCAAATCCGCGGCCGCCAGGGCCGCACCCATGGTTTCGTGCAGGTATGGGTACGGCCGGTAATGCTCTCGCAACTTCGCCGGCAATTGAGCCAGGCGCTCTTCCACCATCGGCCAATCTCGGCTGCCGCTGATATGCACCACGTACATATGGGGAAGCAACCGGGGCAGGGCTTCCAATAAGGCTTTGTTGATGGACCTCGCCCCGAGACTGCCGCCAAAGACCAACAGAACCCGCGCATCTGCGGGCAGGTGCAAGGTCTTCCGGGCTTTTTCTCGAGTCCAGGCGAGGATTTCCTCACGCACGGGATACCCGACCACCTGAACTTCCTTCTTGGGGAAGAAGGCCTGGGTTTCCTCCACGGTGACGAAAATGCGCGTGGCCATCCGGGCCAGGAACTTCAACGCCAAGCCTGGTTCGACGTCCGGCACGTAGAGGGCAATGGGTGTCCGGCCGCCCGCGGCCATACCCATGGGTCCGGCCACGTATCCGCCAGTAAAGAAGAGGACATGAGGCCGGAAATCTCGCAACACCCGCCGCGCGGCACGGTAGCCCCGGACCAATTGCATCAGGTTCCCGGGCAGGCGCCGCAGGCCCACCCCGTGAAGACCGGCCGCGGGGATGGCGGTGAAGGACACACCCGTTCGGGCCAGGAGTTCCCGTTCCATCGTGCGTGGACTCCCCACCCACAACACGCGGACGTCACTCGGAAGCCGCTGGTACACGGCCAGGGCGGGATAGATGCCGCCTCCGGTACCGCCCGCGCAAATCAACAACCGCATGAGGGGACACCTCCTCCGACGTTGTACGGCCGAGTCGCGAGACGCTGAACAACAAGCCCACGGCCATGGAAGACGCCATCAAGTTCGAACCGCCATAACTGAAAAAGGGCAATGCATTGCCGGCCTGCGGGAGAAAACCCACCATGCCACCCATGTGGATATAGGCTTCCAGCACCAACCAGGAGGTCAATCCCGCAGCCAGCATACGCCCAAAGCCATCTGGAGCCCGGGCCGCAATGAGGAAGCCGCGCCATAGAAGCGCAGTGAACAAGATGAGCACCAGGAGGGCACCCACAATCCCGAACTCCTCACCGATGACCGCGAAAACGCTGTCAGTGTGAGGAAGGGGTAGTGTATAGACCTTGCCCTGACTGGCGCCCAGGCCACGGCCCCACCAACCTCCCCGCAAGAAGGCGAAGAAGGCTTGTTGCACGTGTCCGGTAACCAGGGTAGGATCCTTCCACGCCTGAATATAAGCGGCCAGGCGGTCCGAAGCCGGGGCATAGACCAGAGCAATGAGCCTCAGGCCCACCGTGGACATCACCGTCAGGCCTATGATGGTGACCAGCACTTGCGACCATGTGGCCCCCGAAAGGAGCAACATCAAGAAGCCCAGAAGGACGGCCGTACCAGCCGAACTCACATCGGGCTGGAACAACAGGAGCAGAGTAAAAATGGCGATGATGGCCCCGGCCGAGAACCACACGCGCCAGGGAGAACCCAAAGCCGTCTTGCGTTTGTGCAACCAGGCAGCCAGGTAAATCACTAGCAGGGGTTTCACGAATTCCCCAGGCTGTCCGGAACCCCGTTGGGTGAGCAGGGTCCGCCCCGCCAGATGTCCAATCTGGTTGCGCACATCAACGAAGAGCAACAACCCTAGGAAAAAGAGGGTCACCGGGAGCAACAACCGGGAGTTCAACAGGTGGCGGTAGTCCCACAAGGCCAGGACCACCATGGTGGCCAGACCCAACGCCAGGAAGAGCAGGTGGCGCTTGATGAAGTACAGGGGTTCCTTCGCGAAACGGGTAACCGCGAAGGGCACACCCGCGGAAATCACCATGATGACGCCCCCCAACACCATGAACAGCACCAAGAGGAGCAGAACACGATCCAGGCGCTGCAATTCCCGCCAAAGCCGCAGGCGCATGGGCTCGTTCGAGGCGTCTGGGGGACTTGGTGGCACGTAAGGCGTCTTGGTCGTCATCCCACTCCTCCCGCCATCTCCTTCACCCAGGCCCGGAAGCGCTCACCCCGTACTTCAAAGTTGGGAAACTCATCAAAGCTGGTGGCGCCGGGAGACAGGAGAACCACAGTTCCCGGTTGGGCCAGACGAGCGGCTTCTTCCACCGCGGGCCGCAATCCGGGGAACACCTTGATCGTGCGAGGACGGTCTCCCGGCACGGCTTCCAGGGCCGTGAGAATTTTCTGTTGGGCTGGACCGAAGACCAGTAGATACTCCACCTTCTGCCGCACCAGACGGGCCCAAGCATTCCAGGGCAGATTCTTGTCCTTGCCACCCGCCAGCAAGATGATGGGACGTCCCTCGAAGGCCCGCAGCGCGGCCATGGCCCGCTCGGGGGTGGTGGCAATAGAATCGTTGTACCAGGCCACTCCGGCGTGCTCCAGCACCAACTCCAGCCGATGGGGAACCCCGGTAAATCCCTCCAGACCGGCTTCCATGTGTTCCGGCTCCAGGCCCATCAGGGCTGCGGCCAGGGCGGCTGCGGCCACATTCTGCAGGTTGTGTTGGCCGGGCAGACGCACGAGATCCACAGAAAACAGTGTATGAGCCCGGCCCAGGACGTCCCGCAACACAAACCGGTGCCGTTGCAGGAATACGGCCGGTACAGGCGCCGGCGGGGGCGTCAAACCGAAGGCGGCCACCCGGGCTCGGGTCTGCTGGCGAAGGCTCCAGGCATTGGGCTCTTCATGGCCCAACACGGCCCAGTCGTGGGCACCCTGATGGGTCACCATATGGGCCTTGGCCTGGATATAGGCCTCCATGGTCCCATGTCGGTCCAGATGGTTGGGTGTGATGTTCAGCACCACACCAACCTCCGGGGAAACCCGAACCAAATCCAACTGAAAGCTGGACAGCTCCACCACCGCGACATCCTCGGGTTGCAACTCGTCCACGAAGTCCAACAACGGTGGTCCGATGTTCCCCAACACCCACACCCGACGAAAACGTTTGGGGAGATGGGGAACCAGGGCCTCCTCCTGGGCAGCAGTCCGAGCCATCCGACCCAACAGAGTGGTCGTAGTGGTCTTGCCCGAGGAACCCGTAATGGCCACCACCGGACAGACGGCCTCCTCCAGGAAGAGATGGGCATCGCTGTACAGGGGCAGGCCACGACGCCGGGCCTCTTGCAACAGAGACAGACTCAAGGGCACGCCGCCCGAAACACCCACCGCGTCCATCCCTTCCAATAACTCCAGAGGATGGTCCCCCGTGGCCCACTCAATGGACAGGTCCGCCAGGGCTTTCCGGGCCTCTTCCAGTTCCTCCAGCGGACGCCGGTCGTTGAGGATGACCTGGGCACCGCGACGGGCCCAGAAGCGGGCCATGGCCGTTCCCTGGCGCGCTGCACCCACCACCAGCACGCGCCGTCCCGCCCAGGACCGCCGGGCTGGCGTTCGCGTCCGGTGCAAGGGCGGAAAGGCGTAAGGGTTCCCTCGAGCCATCGTGCGTTCCACCATTATTCCCTCATCATCCCCTTATGCCAGAGCGATGGCCACGCCCACCAAAGCGGCCATCACCTGAACAAGCCAGAAACGGGTTACCACTTGTGTCTCGGCCCAGCCCGCCAGTTCAAAATGATGGTGCAGCGGGCTCATACGGAAAATACGGCGCCCTCCGGTGAGCTTGAAATAGACCACCTGCAAGATGACACTCAGGGTTTCTAATACGGGGATAAGAGCCACAAAAGGAAGCACGAACCACTCCCCCAACATCAGAGCCACCACGCCCAATGCAGCGCCTACAGCGAGAGAGCCCGTATCCCCCATAAACACCTGGGCAGGATGTACATTGAACCAAAGAAAGCCCAACAAACTTCCTGCCAACAGGAAACAGAACTGGGCGACTTCGATCATCTGATGGAACAGACCCAAAAAACCCAAGGCCACGAAAGATGTGGCCGTGACCAGAGAGGCCAGTCCATCCAGACCGTCCGTCAGGTTCACCGCGTTGGACGAGCCGACGATGATGAATACCCCCAAAGGCCAGTACCACCAGCCCACTGGGATGGGCTCAGGAATACCCGGCAGATACAGGGGCGGCGCGGCATAGATGTGACGTAACCAGTATACCGCGATTAGAGCGAAAATCACCTGTGCAGTGAACTTCGTCCGGGCTCGTAAACCGCGTCCGCGACGGATACCCAGCCAATCGTCCACAGCCCCCAACAGACCAAAGGCAAGCATGATAACCAGGGGGAGGAGGACCATCTGACCGCGAAAGCGCAGCACGTAGACCCGGGTCGCATGGATGAAGAGGAACATCACCAGAACCGGCAGGAGGATGACCCAACCTCCCATAGTGACGGTGCCCATCTTAGTACGATGCCGTTCGGGCACATCCTCTCGGATGCTGCGTCCCATACCCATGTGATGCAACAGGCGCAGCAGCGGTGGTGTCCACAGCCAGGTCAGCACAAAGGTAAGCAAAAGCAAACCCAGGGCTACCAGATGCGTATTCGGCGTCATGCCCTTGCCTCCTCTTTCAATCGCCGTACCAAAACATCCAGGCCCACAGCCCGGGAGGCCTTCACCAGCACCACTGCCTTTTCGTGCAACCAGGGTCGCAGGTACTGCCACGCCTCATCGGGGTCCTGAGCCAGGCGCAGGGCCTCTTGGGGAAGTCCGGCCTCCAGCGCGGCCTGGGCCAGCCAGCGGGCCCGGGGGCCCACGGCGATGAGCCGATCCACCACCTGGGCCGCTTTCCGCCCCACCTCCTGGTGCCCTTCCTGCTCGTAAGGGCCCAGCTCCAGCATGTCCCCCAGCACGGCGATGCGCTCGCCCGGCAGCGTGGCCAGGAATTCCAACGCGGCGATGGTCGAACGGGGCGCGGCGTTATAGGCATCGTCCAGAATCCACGCGCCCTGAGGGCCCCGGAAGGGGCGCAATCGAGGTCGGTAGTACATATGGGCCAATGCGGTCAGAATCGTGTCCCAGGGCACACCCAACACCCGAGCCACGGCGATGGAGGCCAGGGCCGCGTACACGGCGTGCCGCCCCAGCAGGGGTGTGGTCACGGTGTAGGTGCGCCCCTCGGCATGAACCCGGAAGCGCAGGCCTTCCAGGCCCCGCACCTGGATATTCGAAGCCCGCACCTGTGCTTGGGGCGAAAGCCCGTAGCCCACCACACGTGCTGAGGTCCAACGGACCATCTGGGCCACCAAAGGGTCATCCACGTTTAACACGGCCACTCCTTCTTCCGGCAGGGCCTGCACCAACTCGGCCTTCCCCTGAACGATGGCTTCCAGGGAACCCGCACGTTCGGCATGGACCCGGTCAATGGCCGTGACCACGCCGATGAGGGGCCGGGCGATATCGCACAACAGCGCGATATCGCCCGGGACATAAAAGCCCATTTCCAGCACCGCAAACCGATGATGCCTCCGGACCCGAACCAAGCTCAAGGGCAGGCCGATTTCGCTGTTGTAATTTCCCGGGCTCTTGAGGGTGGGCTGGTGCGCGGAGAGCACCTGAGCGATAACCTCCTTCGTCGTAGTCTTGCCAATGCTCCCGGTGATGCCCACCACCTGTAAGGTCCTGTGACCACGGCGCCAGTAATGAGCCAACGTTTGCAAGCCCGACAGCGCATCTTCGACCTGAATCAACACGGGCGCTTCCCACGCGTCAGGCCACGTAGAAGGAGGCTGGCGTAGGTCCAGGGTGAGCGCGGGCACCTCCACCTCCCGATGCACCAGCGCGACCCGGGCTCCCCGACGAAAGGCCGCGTCCACAAAATCATGACCATCATGTCGCGTGCCCGGGAGCGCGATGAAAAGCCCCCCCACGCCGATGGTGCGAGAGTCGATGCCGAAGTCCAGCACCATCGGGGTCACGCCCGGCGGCCGGATACCGCTCAAGGCCTCAATGACGTCGCCCAACGTCCACCAGTCCACCGAAGTCATGGCCCTGCTCCCACAGCCTGTGCCGCCTGTTCGCCCACCGGGCGGTCAGGCGGTACGCCCAACATCACCACCAATCGTTTGACCACCTCCCGGAACACCGGCGCCGCGGTGAGGGAGGCCCATCCATCCTGTTCCCTGGGATCCTCCAGCCACACCAAAACCAGAAACTGGGGATCACCCACCGGCCCCCAACCCACCATGGTGGCATCCAACAAGTCCTCGGGGTCTCGAGGGTTAAGGGCCGTCCCCGTTTTGCCCGCCAGAGTATACCCGGGAACGACGGCGTTCTTGTAGGAATCGGTCTTTAAGGCTTGGGCGAGGAAACCGTTAACCAAACGGGCCGTTTCCGGCGAAACCACCTGACGC
Organism: Anaerolineales bacterium; assembly: GCA_015484985.1. Taxonomy (GTDB): domain Bacteria; phylum Chloroflexota; class Anaerolineae; order Anaerolineales; family DRMV01; genus S139-71. Next base: position 6,661 of record WFUL01000271.1, read on the forward strand.
ATGAGTTGAGGACGTCCCACTTGAATCCATTGACCTTTCTCAAAACGATAAGCCACCAGATATGGACGCATGTACTGGCCGCCATTGGCCAGAGCCGCCATAGCCGCCGCCAGCTGCAACGGGGTCACGGAAATCGCGTGTCCAAAACCCACCCGGGAATGGTCCACACAAGTGTTGACCGAAATCATGCCCGCTTCTTCAGCGTCCAGATCTACCCCAGTGAGGTCTCCGAAACCATAGGCTTCCAGATAATGCAAAAGTGTAGACCGGGGAATGCGGCGGGCAATATTGGCAAAGCATGTGTTCAAAGACAAGGCCAGACATCCCACCAGGTCTTGCGTACCGTGGGCTGACCAGTCCCAGTTGCGCACCGGGGCAATGCCCCCACAAGGTTGCTCTAATCCGATGTCCTCATAGACAAAATCGGGCTCAATGGTCTCGGTCTCCAGAGCGATGGAAAGGATAAGGGGCTTGAGGACCGACCCGGGCTCATAAGCGTGACTCACCGCCCAATTCCATCCCTCCCCTTCAAACTCCCGGAGGAATCGCAAGATATCGTCATAATCATCCAGATTCGGACGGGGGGACATAGCCATAGCCAGAATTTCCCCGGTTTTGGGGCGTAACACCAGAATGACCCCGCGCCTCGCTCGATACGTCTCCAGAGCCTGGTCCAGCATCTCCTCCGTCATATCCTGGATGGCTGTATCCAAGGTCAACACCAGACCGGGTGCGTCCTCGGGCAAGCGGACACTCTCGGGCGGAGCACTGAAAGGATCGTACGCGACGACCTCCCGCACTGGAGGACGATAAAGCCATTGGTGATAATAGCCTTCTAGCCCGAAATTGCCCACTTCAGGGATCATATAACCACCAACGGCCTCCACATCGTCCCGTTGGGAGACAAAGCCCAGCACGTTCGACGCCAGGTCACCATAAGGGTACACCCGCTCCAATTTCGGCGTCAGGCGGAAAATATCCCAGTTTTTGACCTCAATGGGTGACTCATCCTCATCCATGCGATACCATTTTCGAATGAGCTTTGAGAGATCCTTACGCTGCTCAGTCGTGAGACGAGGGGCCACCATGACCACCTGGGCATCGAGGGTCAGCACCCGGAGCAGATAGCGTTCGTCCATGCCCAACACCTGGGCCAGGCCCTTGGCCACCTGTCTGGGATCGCGGATGCTCGAAGGCACCACATCCAACTGATACACAAAGCGGTTCCCGGCCAGCAAGGTGCCGTTTCGATCCACAATCACCCCTCGAGGGACGGTGTAATAACGCCACTGACGGGCCACAGTACGGTCCAAATCCCGTCGAACCAGTTCCCAATTGGGCCCGATTTGGAACCACACCAGACGAATGGCGATTCCCAGCCCGATCAAGCTCAACAAGGCCCCTACGAGCCAGAGGCTGGTAAGCGAGGCTTGCCTTTCCGTCCCGCCACCGGACCAAGGTGAACGGGGATGAAGGCGCTCCGGGGTCCAAGGCTGGAAGTCGGGCCTCATGGTCGAGCCTCCTGGAGCGCAAATGCGCGGCGTTGCCACCATCTCTGGAAGAGGTCCCATAGGGATTGGGTATAGATTTCCGGCAACGCGAAGACCTCCCCTGAAGGGGCCAGAGGTGGCAACCCCCATCCGGTCACATCCCATGTATCGGAGAGGGATGCGGACGAAGGCACATACACCACATCATCTGGTGAAGGCCATATCCAGGTCGTGGACTTCAAATAAGTTTCCAAGGCACGACGCTCCTGTTCAGCCCTGAGGGAGGTCAGGGACTGAATATCCCACCAGACTTCCCAGTTCTGTGCGCGCAACGATTGAATGTCGGCCCACAGCACCACGGCCCGGTTGGCCAGGTACAAGTGCGAAAGCAGGGTGACCAACAGCAACCCTGCAGGCCACAGCACCTGTCGGCCCACCCGTTTCCAGGCCCGCCATTCCCGCTGAAGGCGGCGGAGAAGCCAATAAGAACGGGGAGACGTTGTTCCCTCAGGCATCAGCCAAACGCTCCACGACCCGAAGCCGGGCACTGCGGGCCCGGGGATTGCGTTCCTTCTCCACTTTCGAAGGGAACATGGGAAAAGGTTTGACAATCCGCACACGGGCCTTGTGCCCACACCGGCACACCGGCACCTGGGGTGGACAGAGGCAATCCCGGCTTTCCTGCTGGAAGAAACGTTTGACCAAACGGTCCTCCAACGAATGAAAACTCAGCACCGCGAAACGCCCCCCAGGCGCCAGGGCCTCCAGAGCCAAAGGGAGGAAGCGTTCCAGGTTCTCCAGTTCTCGATTCACGGCAATACGTAGCGCCTGGAACACCCGTGTGGCGGGGTGGAAGCCAGGACGTTCGAAGGGCACCACCTGGGCCACCAGGTCAGCCAGTTCCTTGGTGGTGTTTAAAGGTCGTGCCCGCACGATCGCTCGAGCAATGCGCCGTGCATGGCGCTCCTCTCCATACTTCCAGAACAACTCGGCTAAGGCTTCCTCAGTGAGCGTATTCACCAACTGCGCGGCCGTGGGCCCACCGGCCGAGGGGTCAAAACGCATGTCCAACGGACCCTCGTGGCGGAAGGAAAACCCTCGCTCCGGTAACGCCAGTTGATAAGAAGAAACCCCCAAATCTATCAAGATACCATCCACCTTCTCCCAACCCACCCGGGCCAATTGCGCGGGCAGAGTGGTATATGAAGCCCGCAATAGGGTCACGCGGTCCGCGTAGGGGGCCAGACGATCCCGAGCAATCGCTAATGCGCCCGGATCCACGTCCAAACCCAACAGGTGAATCTCCTCTTCCGCGTTTAGCAAGGCCAGCGCGTGCCCTCCGGTACCGACCGTAACATCAACATAACGACCTCCAGGGCGCACCCGCAAAGCCTCAATGACCTCCTTCACCATCACCGGTTGGTGAAGCGCCCGGGGCGGAACCTGGGTCATCTTCATCCTCCCTGTTCCCTCTGTCCCCCTGGCTCCTGGTGGGGCCCCTCTGCATCACCCTTGGAGATCACCGTGGACCCCTCAGACGCGGCTTCCCCACCATCTTCGCCCAGAGCTAAATGGAACACAGCAAAACGTTGGGCGTTGGCCTCCGCATCTTCCAAAAGACGCAACTGTTCCTGCCAGGCCTCAGGCGTCCACAACTCGAAATAATCACCCACGCCCACGATTACCACATCCTTCTCCAACCCCGCTCGCGCTCGCAATTCCGCCGGAATGCGAATGCGACCCGCACGATCGACCTTAGTTTGGGCCGCCGACGCAAACATCAGACGGCGCAGTTGACGAGCCTTGGGATCCGTCAGGCTCAACCGCTGCAATTGCCGGTATAGGACATGGAACCGTTGAGGGGGTAACACCATGAGATTTTCGTCCAAACCGTGTACAATGAAGACGTCCTCCGGGAGCAGCACCCGGTATGAGGCCGGCAACGTGAGTCGCCCATATTCATCTAAGGAGTGGTGGAATTCACCCAAGAAGAACATATGTTCACTTCCCTTATAAACGGCGAAACGCCGGCAACCCGGCGTCCCAAAACCTCCCAAAATGACCCAGATTCTCCCGGTGTCTCTCAGTATAACGAAAAACACAGGGTTTGGGTAGGGATAACCATCGATTTTCACCCGTTTTTCAGCCATTTATCATCGTCTTTTAAGCTAAAAACCCCCAAACAAGAATGACGGACAGCCATGTTACCCCCTCAAGTGAAACACGGCATCACGCTCATCAACCAAGAGGCCTACTTCGAGGCCCACGAGGTGCTGGAAGAGGCTTGGCGGTCAACACCGGCACCCCTGCGGGACCTGTACCAGGGATTGCTGCAAGCCGCGGTTGTAGCCTACCATATCCAACAAAAAAACTGGCGAGGGGCTTTCAAGGTATACCGCCGGGCGATGCGGCATCTGGATCCGTGGCCGTCCACCGTCCAGGGTATCCCTATAGACCTTGTGCGGGAGCAGTTGAAGACACTGGCCTACTATCTCCAACGAGCTCTCCAAGGGGAGGAGGCTGTAGCATGGCCTCAACCCCTGTTGCATATTCCCCTTTTCCTCGAGACCGAAGGGAACGAATAATTGGGTGAAGAGAGATAACACGGCAGTGACGAAGCCGTTGCCGTGTTATCTCTTCTCCCTTAGGCCCCGTACCCGGTTAGACCTATGCAAACCACGCAAGAGCCAGGTTTTCGAACACTTCCCATGGCTGTCGCATACCCATCTAATAGTGTGCACCATCTCCCCATGGAGGGGTACAAAGGGCTCGTTTTTTGGTAGAATGCCATGACGATGTACCGAGGAAGAAGTCTGTTCCATTCCGCGCCTTATGCACCTGTCCACCCACGGGGCTTCCCTTTGCTCCGTTGGGTCTCCTTTTTCCTATTGTTGGTGGGTATGGTGTTATTGGTAACGGAAATTTCCCGCTACAGCCGCTTTCGTCAAAGCCTCCCCCCGGAAACTGAAATTGGCGGCGTTCCGGTTGGAGGTCTGACCACGGAAGAAGCTGTGCAACGTCTGCTGGAGGTTTATAACCGACCGGTTGAGCTTCGTTACGGCGAAGCACGCATCTGGCTGGATCCCGCGGCCATCGGATTTACCCTGGACACCAAAGCCATGCTGGCCGCGGTGGCCCGGGTACAGGAAAGACGTTCTTTCTGGAGTGGGTTCTGGGACTTTCTGTGGGGACGCCGCCCTGAAGGGGTCTCCGTACCTCTGGTCGCCGAATATTCCAAAACCCGCTTACGGGAATACCTGGAGCGGGAGATCGTCGCCCGATACGATCGCCCTCCTCGACCGCCCCAGCCCATCGTAGGGACCACACGTATGCAACCGGGGGAGCCGGGAACAGCGTTACAGATTGAAGAAGCCATTAACCGCATCGAAAGCGCGCTCTTCTCCCCTACGCGGCGAATCGTGGTCTTACCCGTTCGTCAAATCGAACCGCAAGGCCCTCCCTTCGCCAATCTTCAGGTACTCCTGGAACAAACCGTGAAACTATCTGACCTGGAAGAGGGCGTGGTGGGTGTATATTTCTTAGACCTGGATACAGGTCGAGAAATTCACTTCGCCTATCAGGGCAAAGACCCGGTGTCCCTCCCTCCGGATATCGCCTTTACAGGAGCCAGCATCATCAAAATCCCCATCATGATTTCCGTGATGAAGCGCATCGACCTGGAACGGGCGGATCCCGAAGTGCTCCGCCAGATGGAAAACATGATTGCGGAATCGGGTAACGAAGCCGCGGATTGGTTAATGGAAAACGTGCTGGACCCGAATTTGGGGCCGCTGTTGGTCACTGAGGACATGCAACTTTTAGGTTTACAAAACACCTTTCTGGCCGGTTTCTTCCGACCAGGGGCTCCCCTGCTCAAACGATACGAAACCCCTGCCAATCAACGCACGGATGTCTTCACCGATCCCGACCCGTACAACCAAACCACCCCCTCCGACATGGGAGCCCTGTTGGCCGACCTTTACCAGTGCGCCAACCATGGTGGTGGCGCACTTCAGGCTATCTTCCCCAATGAAATCACCCCGGACGAATGTCGTTACATGTTGGACCTGCTCAGCACCAATCGGATTGCCGTCCTCTTTGAAGCCGGCATCCCCGATGGAACTCGCATTGATCACAAGCACGGATGGGTGACCAACTTCCAGGGTTACATCACGACCATAGGGGACGCGGGCATCATCTATACCCCCAAAGGCGACTTCGTTTTGGTGGCCTATGTGTGGCATCCCGTGCAGGTTATCTGGGACACGGGTGCCAAGTTGTTGGCCGATTTGGCCGAAGCCACCTATAACTTTTATAACCCTCCACCAGCCACATCCCGTGGTCCCTGAACAACCTCTGAATAAGAAAGGGGGTGGCTGGCAGCAGCCATTGGACTTCTGCCAGCCACCCCCCTGTATCTTTTCCCTGTTCTCTCAGGATTACTCGCCTGACACCACTTGTCCTACAAAGATTTCTAAACCTTTCTCTGGGGCATCGGGGGGACGGCCCAAGGGCATATCCTTGCGCACCACCAAACGATCATACAACGTCGATTGCTCCCAATTTCCGCCTGCGGTAGTGGCCTCCTTGCTCAGAATATTCTCGTAAGAATCCAGGCTCAACTGCCCCAAAGCGGCCTCCGGATCCCCAAAGTGGCATTGGGTGCAGGCCGAAGATCCCTCATACCAGATACCGGCTTGAGAGAAAACGAACAACACATCCTCAAAACTGACTTGACAGGTATTTCCGTCAAGATCGGTAAGAGTGAACGGGTCCGCGTCCGGCCCCGGCAAGCCGGCCACAAACCAGGCCTGCAACACATCCACCGGTGTCGTTCGGCAAGGTGCAGCCGCGGCTTCCCCACCTTCGGCACCTGTAGCAGCCTGAAGAGCCTCGGTGATGGGAGGCAGGGTAGCAGGCGGCAAGGTTGGAATGGGTGTGTGTTCCACCTTGGCGAAGTTCGGGGCTCCTTGAATACCACATGCCGCCAAACCAACCACGACGAAGAACGCCCCGAGCATCACGATTATCTTGCCTTTGCGCATGGTTCGATTTCCTCCTGCCGTCATCCATGATGGGATGGAAAGGGACCTTATGGCAAGTTGCCCTGCAATTGGCGTAAATAATTCACGATGTCCCAACGCTCACGCACCGTCAGATCCCGGAAGTTGGGCATGTTCGCCGAACCATACGTGATGGTAGCGAACAGACTGGCGTCGTCCTTCTCTGCAACATTAGACGCGGTCAGGTCGGGGATGGGCACCTTGAAGAAGGCCTTCATGACACCATCACCCTTACCCTGCAGCCCGTGACAGACGGAGCAGTAAGTTTCGAACAGGATTTTCCCCCGGGCCAGAGAGACCTCATCTGCAGGCACCGGGTTGGGCCAAGGCGCGCCCGGCACATAGGCCGGCCCTTCCACCGGTACCGAGTCTGGAGGCAGCGGCAACGGCTCCTCCATCGGCCGGTAAGAAGGTTGGTTTTCCATGAAGCTTATCCAATCCACCTTGATGATTTCGTAGGTAAACAGCAGCCCCACAATGGGCGGGGTCAACAAAGCACCCAGTACGATGAGAATGCGTAGCCCTTTCATACGAACGACCCCTCCACTTGTTCAATATCCGATGCGCCTGCCTGCATCAGTACCTCTTTCGCACGTTCTACCAGCGTCGCTGGAACTTGGAAAAAGACGGCGATGGCACCATCGCTGACCTCAGGATGATAGACCCGCTTCCCCATTACCGGAGGCAGAAGCGACTCAAAAAACACCCCCAAGAAAGTGGCGATAATCAATCCCAACATGGTCAGTTCGAAGATAACCACAAAGGCCGGAGGCAGGGGAAACAAAGAAAAACCGCCCACCCGCAAGGGATACAACGCGGGCGTACCAAAGTATAGGGCAATGGCCGTGCCGAATCCGATCATGGCCCCCACCATGCCGTACTTAGGAACCGAGCTCACCCTTGACGGACGTCCAAAGACCTGAGGGAGCCACGGCACACCGGATTGGATCTGAATATATC
>WFUL01000272.1 GCA_015484985.1 Anaerolineales bacterium
GGTTCAAGCTGCGGAAGACGTTGAGGCGCGGACGCTCCGGCGTCCCGTGCACCTTCTTCCGCACCCGCCGATGGCGTCGCTTGCGCATTTCGTTGCGGCTGGGTTTCTTGATCATGGTTCCCTCACCCTCTTACCAAAGATTAGCGTCCGGCCTTACCGGCCTTGCGTCGGATTTCCTCGCCCTGATAACGGATGCCCTTACCCTTGTATGGTTCGGGCGGGCGAATCTTCCGGATATTGGCTGCTACCTGGCCCACCAGGACCTTATCATGGCCCTGCACCCGCACGATGTGCAGGTCCGCGGCAGCACGTTCCGCCTTAAAGGTGATGCCCGGGGGAGGTTCCACTTCCACCGGATGGGAGAAGCCCAGTTGCAAGACCAGCTTGTTGCCCTGGACTTCCGCCCGGTAACCGACCCCGTGAATTTCCAATACCTTTTCGAACCCACGGGACACGCCCACCACCATGTTATTGATGACGGCCCGCGTGGTGCCGTGCATGGCCTTGTGCCATTTGTCGTCCTTCAAACGCTTCACCGTAATCATGCGGGTCTCGGGGTCGAAATGAATGTCCATGCCCGCGGGGAAGGTGAACTCCAGTTCCCCTTTGGGCCCCTTGACCCGTACGTGGGAACCCTTGATCTCCACTTCCACATTTTCGGGAACCGGGATGGGTTGTCGTCCTATGCGAGACACGGCTCACCTCCTGGAAAATCGGCAGTCAGCAGTCAGCAGTCAGCAGTCAGCAGTCAGCCGACCGCTCCCATCTTCATCACCACACCTTGCAAATCACTTCACCGCCCACACCCAGTTTGCGGGCCCGCTCGGCAGTCATCACGCCCTTGGGCGTGGTTACGATGGCGATACCCAGGCCCGCCTTCACCCAGGGCAATTGGTGCTTGCGTACGTAAATCCGACGTCCGGGTTTGCTCACCCGTTCCAGTCCCCGAATCACCGGGCGTCGATGCCGCCGCTCGCCCACGTACTTCAAGCGAATGGTCAAAATGCGCATGCCCTTTCGCTTGGGGTCCGGCTTGACCTTGTAATCCTCGATGTACCCCTCTTCCTTCAAAATCCGGGCGATGGCCTCCTTCATCTTGGAAGAAGGCATCCGCACCTCCTCATGCCCGGCCATCAGAGCGTTCCGCATCCGGGTGAGCATATCCGCAATGGGATCCACAATTCCCGTCATCCCAACCCTCCTTACCATGAGGCTTTCACCACGCCGGGGATTTTGCCTTCCAGGGCCAGTTCACGGAAACAAATTCGACACAACCCGAACCGCCGGATGTATCCCCGCGCCCGGCCACAGCGCCGGCAGCGATTGCGAATTTGCACTTTGTATTTCTTGCGTTGATTCCTATAGAACATGCACTTGCGCGCCATTTGAGCCTCCTCAACCTTCAAGGGGTCCTTTCATCGCCGCTGTTTACGGAAAGGCATACCCAGTTTTTCCAGGAGTTTGTACGCCTCTTCATCCGTTTCCGCCGTGGTCACGATGGTGACCTGAAGGCCCCGCACCTTGTCGATTTTGTCGTAGTCGATTTCGGGGAAAACCAGCTGCTCCCGAAAGCCCAGGGAGTAATTGCCGCGTCCATCAAACGCGTGGGGGGAAATACCCCGGAAGTCCCGCACCCGGGGCAGGGCGATGTTGATGAGCCGATCCAGGAAGGCCCACATGCGGTCCCCCCGCAGAGTGACCTTGACGCCGATGGGCTGCCCCTTGCGTAGGCGGAAGCCCGCGATGCTCTTTCGGGCCCGCCGAATGACCGGTTTCTGACCGGAGATGATGGCCAAATCGCGAGCCGCAGCCTCCAGGGCCTTGGCGTTGTCCTTCCCCTCGCCCACACCGATGTTCAGCACCACCTTTTCAATGCGGGGCACTTCCATCACGTTCTTCAAGCCCAGCTCCTTCATCAGGGCCGGCACCACTTCCTTGTAGTACTTTTCCTTGAGTCGCAATGTCCGAGGCATCCTTTACCCTCCGCCTTAGCCGATTTCGTTGCCGCAGCGCTTGCATATGCGAATGCGCCGCCCCTCTTCCCGCCGGATGCCCACCCGTACCGGCCGGTTGCACTGCGGGCACACCAGCATCACGTTGGAAATATGGATGGGGGCTTCGAACTCAATGATACGCCCGGGCACCGTCTGACCGCCCACGGTGTAACTCCGCTGGTGCTTCTTGCGAATGTTCACACCCTGGACAACCACCCGAGCCTCCTTGGGGATGACCCGAATCACCTCACCCCGCTTGCCCTTATCTCGGCCCGTGATGACTTCCACCAAATCGCCTTTGCGAATTTTGAACTTCGGCTGCGTCATGTCGTTCCTCCCGGTTCATGGTCGACAGTCGATGGTTGATGGTCAACACCGTCGACAACCGACAAATGACCGTTGACCTTCAAATCACTTCCGGAGCCAGGGAAGCAATCTTAGTGAAACCCTTTTCCCGCACTTCCCGGGCCACGGGCCCGAAGATGCGGGTTCCTCGGGGATTGTTGCTGTCCGGTGCCAGAATCACCGCGGCGTTGTCGTCAAAGCGCACATAGGTGCCATCCTCTCGACGCCATTCCTTCTTGGTGCGCACGATGACCGCGCGTACGACATCACTCTTCTTCACCATACCGTGGGGTTCGGCTTTCTTGATAGTACCCACCACCACGTCGCCCACGTATCCGTACTTCTTCCCCGAACCCCCTAACACACGTATGACCAACATCTCCTTGGCGCCGGTATTATCCGCAATCTTCACCCGCGTTTCCTGTTGCACCATGGCTCACCTCCTACGCCTCGGCTTTGCTGGCTTCGGTGGCGTCCTCCCCTTCAGGCGAGGATGGGGCGGCCGAGGTGGTCTCTTCCAGTTCGGCTTCGATTTCCGCCCATTCCTGTTCCACACCCACTTCCGCCAGTTCCTCCAAGAGCTCTTCCCGTTCGGCCGCCTCGGCCCGCTTCAAGATGGCCTCCACCACCCAGCGCTTGGTTTTGGAGAGGGGGCGGCTCTCCACGATGCGCACCAGGTCACCCACCCTGGCGCCCAATTCATCATGGGCCTTGAACTTCTTACGCTTGTGGATGACCTTTTGGTACAGGGGATGGCGCATGGTCCGGGTCACCATGACCACCACTGTCTTCTGCATCTTGTCCGAGACCACCACGCCCACCAGTCGTCGTCGCCGATTCATGCTTCACGCCCTCCTTGCTGGGAAGATGCCTGCCGCTCCGCTTCCAGCTCCCGCTCCCGTAACACGGTGAGCAACCGGGCAATCATCCGCTTGGTCTTGCGGAACTGGCTGGTATCCCGCAATTCCCCGGTCACCTGCTGAAAGCGAAGGCGCATCAAGTGTTCTCGTGCCTCGTGCACCAGGGCCGAGATTTCCTCATCGCTCAACTGGCGGATTTCGTCCATCTTCATGTTCAGGTCCAGGCTCATGGCCTTACTCCTCCATACCTTCACGGGTTACGATTTTCGTCTTAATGGGCAGCTTGTAGGCCGCCTGGGTCAGGGC
>WFUL01000273.1 GCA_015484985.1 Anaerolineales bacterium
CGATTATCGAAAGGGACGCCCGGGTGATTTCGCCGTCGTATCCCAGGCCCTATGGCTTCGTTATGAGCCACGGTCAGGGCGCCTACGCCTGGGACGTAGACGGCAATCGGTACCTGGACTTCATTGCGGGCATCGCCGTCCTCACCACCGGCCACGCACATCCGAAAGTCGTGCAGGCCATCACCCAACAAGCTCAGAAATTCGTTCACATCTCCTCCGACTACTACCACGAGGTATGGGTACAGGCCGCGGAGAAAATCGCCAGCATTGCGCCCTTTCAGGAACCGGCCCAGGTGTTCATGACGAATTCGGGCACCGAGAGCGTGGAAGCAGCCATCAAACTGGCCCGGCACCATACCAACCGCAAGTTCTTCATCGGGTTCCTGGGCGGCTTCCACGGCCGCACCCTGGGGTCCTTGGCCTTTACCGCGCGCAAACCCGTGTTCCGGCAGCGCTTCTTCCCCTGGATGCCTGGCGTGGTCCACGTGCCCTACCCCAATCCCTATCGTCCCGTCTTCGAAACCCGGCCCGGCGAGGACCAGGGGCGGGCGGTGGTGCGATACATCGAGGATTACATCCTCAAATACCTCCTTCCTCCCGACGAGGTCGCGGGCATCCTGGTGGAGCCCATCCAGGGTGAAGGCGGGTACATCGTCCCGCCCGACGACTTCTTCCCCGCTCTGCGGGAACTGTGCGACCGCCACGGCATCCTGCTGGTAGTGGATGAGGTGCAGACGGGGGTGGGTCGCACGGGCAAATGGTGGGCCATCCAGCACTGGGGCGTGGAACCCGATATCGTGGCCTCGGCCAAAGGGCTGGCCTCGGGAGTACCTTTCGGGGCCATCATCGCCCGCAAGTCCGTCATGACCTGGCCTCCAGGCGCGCACGGCAACACCTACGGCGGCAATCCCCTGGCCTGCGCGGCCTGCCTGGTCACTCTGGACATGGTGGAACAGGAACTCATGGAGAACGCGGCCCATGTGGGCGCGTATGCCTTAGAGGGCCTGCGCCGGTTGATGCAAAAGCACCAAGTCATCGGACACGTGCGGGGCAAGGGCCTGATGCTGGCCATGGAATTCGTCCGGGACCGGGAGACCAAAGAACCCTTCCCCGAATTCCGAGACCAGGTGGAGCTGTACGCCTTCCGGCTGGGCCTACTCACCATGGGTTCGGGGGACAGCGTCCTGCGCATGGCCCCGCCCCTCATCATCACCAAGAAAGAAGTGGACGAAGCGCTGGGGATTCTGGACCACGCCATCACCCTGGTGGAAAAGGAGATGGCGCTTTAAACACGTTGGGCGACAAGACGGCGGAGCCATCCACGTCACCTCCGCTTCAGTTTCAAGTCTGGAGCAAAGTTTGGACACAGGGGTGACGCTACCCTTGAAGATCAAGGGGGATGAGGTTTCGCACAGCACAACCGGGCCCAGAATCGCGGAAGAAAGAGATAATATTGGCAGCGGCTTCACCGCTGCCAATATTATCTCTCCTTTCATCCAGAGGTCTCATGCTCAGTCAGCTCTATGCGTTCCGAAGAAGAATCATGCAGGGCAGATGTTCAGACTTTCGTTTACAGTCCGTGGGCCCAATTGGGGCAAATTGTTGTATCCTTGGGCATAGAAAAACGGACAAGGCGCATTGAGGCGGCGTCCTCGGTGCATTTCTTTTGCAATACTGAGGACTCTATCCGGGCCATGCACAATGAAACCGCTGTACCGAGAGAGGCTTCATGCTCCCTGATTTTCGCCTTCACCACCGCGAATACATCAACGAAATCCTGCGGGCCATTCTTCAGGAACTGGACCTGGAACGGCTGCTTACCCGGCTTATCGAGGCTACAGTAACTATACTGGCAGGTCGGGCCGGTGTCATCCTGCTTCGGGAAGAGGCGGGTTGGTCGGTGGCCGCGATTTACGGCCTGCCCACTTCCCTGGTCCGCCACATCGAATCCCTCATGGAAGACGTCCCCCGGCACGAGGTGGACCCGGTACGATTCGAAGTCCCCCAGGTGTTGCGACGTCTGGAGTGGCTGATGCAAATCGCCCATTTGGGCTTGCAACAGGGCGTGGGCATCCCCCTGGTCGCCCGAGAGGAACTCCTGGGCCTGATTTACGTGTACCGCAACTACCCCAGCCTCTTCAGCGAGGAAGACCTGGTCAGCCTGCAACTCTTTGCCGACCAGGCGGCCATTGCCGTCCACAACGCCCGCCTGTATACAGGACTGCGCCAGGAGAAGCAGCGACTGGACGCCCTTCTGGATGCCGTGGCCGACGGCATCTTGATTCTGGACCCTGAGTTGCGCATCCAACGGGTGAACCCCGCCTTTGCCCAAATGTGCGGCCTGGCGCGCGAGGACCTGCCCGGAAAGCATCACGAAGAAGTGGTGCGCTGGAAACAAATCGAACGGGGCCAACCCCTGGAGGAGGCCATGGCCCAGGGATGGCCCGAAGGACCGGGGGAAGCCCTGTACGTGCAGGGGGATATGCTCCGGGCCGACGAGACCACCTTGCCTGTGGGCATCACTTACGCGCCGCTGTTCGACGAAGAGGGCAACCTGTTGAACATCATCGCCAGCGTGCGGGACATCCGCGCCTTCCGGGAGGCCGACCGTCTCAAGGCGACCTTCATTTCCACCATCAGTCACGAACTCAAGACGCCCATAGCCCTCATCAAGGGCTATGTGAGCACCCTGCGACGTCCCGACGTACGCTGGGACTCCCAGGTCGTGCAGGAAGCTCTGGCCGTCATCGAAGAAGAAGCCGATCGCCTCAACCGCTTGGTCCATGATTTGTTGGAGGCTTCCCGCCTACAGGCAGGCGCGTTGAAATTGCAGTTCCAGGAAGTGGACCTGGGGGCCCTGGCCCGACGCATGGCCAAACGCTTCGCCCACCAGCACCCGGCCTTCACCTTCCGGGTCGACCTTCCTGAGGACCTACCCCCCGTCTGGGCCGATGAGGGTCGTCTGGAACAGGTGCTGGCCAATCTGTTGAACAACGCGGTGAAGTACGCGCCGCCGGGAACCACGGTATGCCTCCAGGCCCGGGTCTCCCCCCGGGAAGTCGTCCTATGTGTGCAGGACCAGGGGCCGGGCATCCTTCCCGAGGACCAACCCCACATCTTTGACCCCTTCTACCGCAGCCGCTGCCATGCAGACAGCTACCCCGGGACAGGCCTGGGCCTGTACCTGAGCCGGGCCATCGTTGAGGCCCATGGGGGGCGCATTTGGGTGGACCCCCACTACCGTCAGGGTGCCCGCATCTGCTTCGCCCTGCCCCGTCAGAAAACGGTATAATGACCACCATCCCCGCAAGCCGGTGGAGGTCTCGATGCCCTTCTTTCGCCGACGACGCAAGCCCAATCGCTTCCTCGACCTGCTCATTGAACAAGCCCAGTTCACCCTCCAGGGCTTTGAATTGTTGCGCGAGTACATGCGGGAACCCCGGGAGGAACTGGCCCGCCAGATGAAACATATCGAGGAAGAGGCCGACGAGGTCCGCCGCATCCTCATCGAAGAGCTCAACCGGTCCTTTGTCACCCCCTTCGACCGGGAGGATATCTTTGCCCTCTCCCTGACTATTGACGATATGCTGGATTACGCCTACACCACAGTCGATGAAATGGAAATCTTCGACTTGAAGCCTGACGAGCACATGTGCCGCATGGTGGACCTGCTCACCGAAGCGGCGCAAGAAATTCTACGGGGCGTACAACGCCTGGATCAGTATCCCGGTGTGGCCAACGAGCACGCGGTCCGGGCCAAGGCCTTGGAGAATCGGGTGGAACGCGAGTATCGTAAGGCTCTCTCGGAACTTTTCAAGGACCCCCAAAGTCTGGACGACATTATGGAAATCCTCAAACGTAGAGAAATCTACCGCCACCTGTCCAACGCTGCGGACCGCGGAGATGAAGCGGCCAACGTCATTGGGGATATTGTGGTGAAGTGGATGTGAGGTGGGGCAACCGTTCGACCGCCCTGCCAGAAATAAACAAATTGATGCAGCCGCGAAGCTGCCGTTGCATTAACTTTTTCAACTTATCTTCCTGCGGTCCCGTATCCCGTCCAAACGACGCGAGATATGCGGGGAATAACTCCGACTTGAATCTGGCAAGGTATGGGTATACGACACCGGATGCACCACGCTGGGGAGTGTTCGAAAAATCCCCCATGCCCTTTGTGTAGGTCTGGCCAGGTCCAGGACCACCATGAAAAGAGATAATGTGAGGGCAGCAGCTTTCGCTGCTGCCCTCACATTATCTTCCCTTCCCAACGGTCCAGGGCCTGGTTCGGCCTACGCGAGGTTTGGACCCTCCTCTTCACGCTGAAGAATATGGGGCACCAGAAGTACCCCATATTTTTCGAACGCTCCCTGCACCACGCTTGACATCCGACTCAAACCCCGTCATGATGGGTTTGATCCCTTCTTCGGGAGGAGAAGCCCATGGCGCACCGCATTGCCTGGAGCGTTTCCCATCACGAATTCACCATCGAAGACGGTTACTACTTTTCCACCTTGCGACGGGCCTTGCAACGGGCCCGGGTGCAAGTCGTGACGGTGGAACGTTTGCAGGATGCCTTTGACGCGCCGGTTCTGGTGCTCAACTATCCGGAGGACCCCTTCACGCCCGAAGAGGTGAACTGGCTTCGAGCTTACGTGGCCCAGGGAGGCCGCTTAGTGGTTCTGGCCTATTACCAGAACGAGGACCGGGTGGCGGAAATCCTCAACGCGGTGGCCCGGCCCTTCGGCGTTCGTTTCGGCTACGACTACATCCAGGACCCGGTTCACAAACACGGCGAGGACCCCTATATGGTGGTCACGGGCCAAGTAAACGGCGTGCCGAACGTCGTCCGGGTCCTGCTTCCTTATGCCGCGCCGGTCCATCTGGAAGACCGCGAGACCCTTCAGGTGCTGGTGGAGGCCGAGGCCACCGCTCAGGCGCCATCGGGGTCCCGGGTGTTGGCCGCCCAGGCCCGGCACGGGCGGGGCACTTTCATCGCTGTAGGCACGTGTGTGTTCTGGGACAATTACGCCATCACCGCGTACGACAATTTGGCCTTTGCGTTCTATCTCCTGGGTGTCCCACGAGACACCCGACAGGAGACATGAGACCATGACGTTTCACATGCCGGAGGGGGCCTCGCTAACCGGCATTACCTTACGGGTGCGGAACCTGGAGCGGATGCTCACCTTTTGGCGTGACGTCCTGGGCCTGCATGAAGTAACCCGAGAGGAAGCCCTCGTCCACCTGGCCCCTATGGGCCGGGAGTTCACATTATCCCTGTGGCACTGTCCTGATGCCCCCCTGCGTCCCCACCCCAGTGTCGGACTGTATCACATCGCCCTGCTTCTGCCGAATCGCGCGGCCCTGGCCGCGACCATCCGACGCCTGCTCGAAAGCAACGCGCTGTTTGAAGGCGCTTCCGACCACGGCGTCTCGGAAGCCCTGTATTTCCGAGACCCTGAAGGGAACGGCTTGGAACTCTATCGGGACAGACCCCGGGCCCAATGGCCTCGACCTTCCAGGGGACCGGGGGTGGCCATGAGCACCCGTCCTCTGAACGTGGAGGACCTACTCCGCGAAACCCGGGAGGCTCGTCCCCTCCCTTCGAATACACGCTTCGGTCATCTTCACCTGCACGTGCCCGATTTGGAGGTAGCCGAGGCTTTCTTCGCCGACCTGCTCGGTTTGAACGTCACCCAACGCTCTTATCCCAGGGCCCGCTTCTTCGCGGTGGGTGACTATCATCATCACGTGGGCACCAACATCTGGGCACGCGGTCGCCGAGCGCCCGGGGGAGCCACGGGCTTGGTTTCCTACACCTGGCAGGTGCCCGAAGGCACCCTCGAAAGGCTCCAGACGCACCTACAAGATCAAGGCGTTGAAGTACAAGAAGGAAAAGCCTACCTGGAACTGGTAGACCCCACGGGAAGCACCGTACGGCTCATGGCGAGGAATCGTTCGTAGCCGGGGTGTCCTCCTCTTCAGGATTGAAGAGCCTGGAAGTAATAACCGAACCCTCGCTGGTTATGGATGTACCGGGGATGTTCCGGGTCGGGCTCGATTTTCTTGCGCAGATGCCAGATGTACCGCCGCACGTACCCGACCTCGTCCACATACTCAGGCCCCCATACCTTGCGCACAATTTCCTCGGGGGAGAACACCCGTCCCGGCTGTTCCATCAAGGTCACAAGGAGCTTGAATTCGGTGGGGGTCAAGTTGAGAAGTTGACCATTGCGGGTGACCCGACGTGTCGTAAGGTCCACCACCAAACCCCCTGCACGAAGGATGTCGGTATCTTCCTGACCTTTGTGACGTACCCGGTTGAGAACCGCTCGCACACGCGCAGCCAGCTCGGCGAAAGAAAAGGGCTTCGTCACATAATCGTCCGCACCCAGAGTAAATCCACGCAGGATGTTGGCCTCCTCATTCCGCACAGTGAGCATAATGACGGGGACGTCGGAAATCTCCCGCAAACGGCGCAACGTGGTCCAGCCGTCCATTTTCGGCATGGTCACATCCAGAATCACCAGGTCAGGCCGTTCCGCGCAAAAACGCTCCAGACCCTCCTGTCCATGATGGGCCGTGTACACCCGATAACCCAATCCCGTGAAATAACTTTCTAGGAGTTCCACCAAGGAACAGTCATCATCGACGATGAGCAAGGTTTCGGGCATAGGCCGTTACCTCCTCTTGAGCCCTTACCGCATCTTCGTCAGGTTCGATGTCCGGTGCGATGGGGAGTTCCAAATGGAAACAGGTACCAGGCCCCTCCGAGTCTTCCCAGACCGGGCTTTCCACCCACAACCGACCCCCATGAAGTTCGGCCAGACGCCGAGTGAGGTAGAGGCCCAATCCCCATCCTGAAGATTCGCGGCGCTCCCCTTGGACGATTTGCGAAAAGGGGATAAACAACTGCTGTTGCTTTTCGGGAGGAATGCCCGGCCCATGGTCAGTAATGGTGATGTCCACGGATTGTGGAGAACGTTGAACCACCCGAATATGGATGGGCGAACCTGAAGGCGTATACTTCACCGCGTTGCCAATGAGATTGCGCAGCATCTCCTCCAAATAGATTTCATCCGCCCACAGAGGCGGCAGGTGGTCGGACAACAAAAGGTCCACCCGTCGGTCCTGAACCAGGGAATCTACCACTCGCTGCAATAGGGGGCGTAGCGCGACGGGTCCGCAATTCAAGTGAAGCTTGCCCGCCTCCAGTCGTGACACCTGGAGAATGCGACCCACCAGTCGAGTCAGCCGGGCCACTTCCCCCTGCAGAAAGGCCAGCCGCTGTTGGACATCTGAGGGCAGCATCTCCCGACCTTGTAGCAGGAGTTCCAGGCCTCCGTTGATGGTGGTCAACGGCGTGACCAGTTCATGGGAGACTAGGGCAATGAAGTCCGACTTCAGGCGGTCCAGCTGCCGGAGCTCTTGATTGGCCCTCTCCAGAGCCTCATTTTTCGCCTCCAACTCGCGGGTACGCTCGGCAACCAAATGCTCCAGATTTTGATTGAGCTCGTGCAAATAGACCAGGGCTTGTTTCCATAGCAAGAAGAAGCGCGTTGTTAGGGTAAGGATAAGGAAAATTAGCACCGGCCCCAGGAGGCCGAAGACCAAAACCTCGGCGGAAAAGTTGAATAACCGCTGTTCTTCATACCTGGAAGAAAAGAGATGTTCCCATACCTCAAAAAACAAAGCGATAAGGCTGAGGAAAATGGGAACCGTCCATCGAAGATGACGCACGAAACGCACACTTCGTTCCAAGGCCTCAGGGTCGGATGAGGCGCTACTTCCAAATACACGCCACAGGCGCATCATACATAACCTCCTATGGTCAGACCCTCCTTCTCGTGGTTTAGTATAGCGTTTTCTTCACCTACCATCGTCCCCCTTTCTCCTCCCAAGACGTATTTGAG
>WFUL01000274.1 GCA_015484985.1 Anaerolineales bacterium
ATGGCCCGAAGTTTCGGCATGGCCGCCACACCCCCGGCCTGGGCGGAAGCCTGGAGCCTGAAGGGCGTGGTGGGCACCGGAGGCGCGTGGCTGGGCCTGGTGGCCGGGGCCCTGTGGATGCACGACCGTTTTTCCGCCTCCGGTGCCTGGTGGCGTCGCGTGCTGCGGGCCGGGCTGGGCCTGGTGGGCGTGGTACTGCTGTGGGCGGGCCTGCGCGCGGTGTTGCCCGCCGGGGAGGACGCCGTGGCCCTCATGGCCCGGTTCCTGCGCTACGGCCTGGTGGGCTTTTGGGTCACAGGGGCCGCGCCCTGGGTCTTCCAGCGATTGGGCCTGCAGTCCGCCGATGCCTGATCGACGGCTGTCGGCCGTCGGCGGTCGGCCGTCGGCGGTCGGCAGTCGGCTATTCCCCTTGCCAGAATTCGGGGTCGTAGGCCGGGAGTTCCCGCCGGAGGGGTTTGTCCCACCGATACCCCAGGGCGTAATCGGCCTGGATGAGAGTCTGGATTTCGCTGCTCCCCTCGTAAATCATGGAGCCACGCGCGTTGCGGAAGAAGCGCTCCACAGGGTACTCGTCGCTGTAACCGTACGCGCCGTGAATCTGGATGGCCTCGTGGGCGGCCTGGAACGCGGCTTCCGTGGCGAACCACTTGGCCATGGACGCGTACCGGGTGAAACGCTTCCCCTGGTTCATGAGCCATCCGGTGTAGAGGTAGAGCAGGCGGGCCATTTCGTAATCCCGGGCCATGCGGGCAATTTTCTGCTTGATGAGTTGATGCTCGCCAATGGGTCGGCCGAAGGTGTGGCGCTCCTTCGCGTAGGCCACGCTGGCCTCCAACGCGGCCCGGATGAGCCCCGTGGCACCCGCGGCCACGGTGTACCGGCCCCGGTCGAAGGCCGACATGGTGATTTTGAAGCCCTCGCCTTCCTCACCGATGCGGTTCTCCACAGGCACCTCGACGTTCTGGAAGGAAATCCAGCCCGTGGACCCCGCGCGCACGCCTAACTTGCCGTGGATGTCCCCCCGCTTCACGCCGGGGCTGTGCAGGTCCACGATGAAGGTGGTCAGGCCCCGATAGGCCGGCTCGGCATGGGGGTCGGTGCGCATGGTGACGATGGCGTAATCGGCCTTGGTGGCCAGGGAAATCCACATCTTCTCGCCGTTGAGGACGTACACGTCGCCGTGGCGTTTGGCCGTGCCCTGAATGTGGGCGAAGTCGGAGCCGTGGCCCGGTTCGGTGAAGGCACCCGCGCCGATTTTCTCCCCGCGGGCCAGGGGGACCAGGAATTTCTGCTTCTGCTCCTCGGTCCCCCACTGGAGGAGGGTCAGGGCGCACAAACCCATGTGCACGGACATGACCACCCGTAAGGTGCTGTCCACGGCTTCCAGTTCTTCACACACCAGGCCCAGGGAGATGTAGTCCATCCCCTGGCCGCCGTAGCGCACAGGGATGGAAATCCCCAGGATGCCCAGTTCGGCCATGCGCTCCAGCACGGGCATGGGTTCGTGGCGGCGGTCGTAGTCCCGGACGATGGGCGCGACCTCCTTTTGGGCGAACTCCCGCACCATTTGCTGCACCATCTGGTGTTCGGGGGTAAGGGTGAAATCCATGGCAGGCCTCCAGCCATCCTCGATGGAATTCGGGGGATGCCACGATTGTACCCCATCTCGGTCTCCCTTTCGGACCGTAGTGGGGAGCGTGCGAAAATCGGGCCTAATGCCCCTGCGCACGGGTCTGACCGGGGCCGGGACCCCGGGAAAAGGAGAGACAATGTGAGCATCGGCGAAGCCGATGCTCACATTATCTCTTTCTTACCGGCGGTCCAGAACCTGGTCAGGCCTGCGCGCATGGCGAGGAGTCTTTGCCAAACCCTTTGTCCGCCCTTTTGTCCAAACCCCAGGAGACGTTGGACCGTTTTTTCGAACACTTCCACCCGTTGGGGAACGGCTCTGCCGTGCCGCACCCTTTTGGTTTTCCTTCGCCGCGAGAGTCGAAAAAGGTCGCTGTCCCCCGGGGTACAATGGAACTGCGCCCGGTTCATGGGCGCGAGCCTTCCCCAGGAGGCGAGCCATGCGCGAACAGGCCTATGCCTATGGCAAGAACCACTTCCTTCTGGACCCCGACCTCCCCGTGGTCCTGGATGCCTACTGGCCGGCATGGCGGGACCACGAGGAGGCGCTGCGCGCCTTTGGCGCGCTGGTGGGAGAGCGGGGCTACGCGGTGCCTTATGAAGTCGACCGCATGGGAGGCCCCCGGCTGGTCATGCACGACCTGGATGGGCGACGGGTAGACCGCGCGGACCTGCTGCCGTCCCATCGCGCTCTGCTGGAAGAACTGGCCTGGATTAACCGCCCGCCCTATGAAGGGCTGCCCTGGCACTACCACTACGCGCTGGGCTACCTGGTGGCCGATGCAGGACTGTACTGTACCCTCATCGTCACCAATCAAACGGCCTATGCGTTGCACAAGTACGCGCCCCACCTGCATGAATGGCGGGACCGATTGCTTAAGGGGGAAGCCTGGGGCGCCACGTGGATGACGGAAACCCACGGCGGCAGCGACCTGGGCGCGAACAAAACCCTGGCCCGGCAGGAAGGAGACGTCTGGCGGCTTTACGGCGACCACAAGTACTTCGCCAGCAACGCGGGGATTGCCGACGCCGCGCTGGTCACCGCGCGGCCCGAGGGCGCGCCGCCAGGACCCAAAGGCCTCGCGCTGTTCTTCGTCCCTCGCTTGAACCGGGAGGGCGCCCTGAACTACATCGTCCGGCGCTTCAAGGACAAACTGGGGACGCGGGCCGTACCCACGGGCGAGGTGGAATTCCACGGCAGCGAGGCGTACCTGGTGGGGAAGGCCGAATGGGGCATCTACATCACCCTGGAGACCCTGACCGTCTCCCGCCTGGCCAACGCCGCGGGTGCCATGGGGCTGGGGCACAAGGCCCGCATGGAAGCGGTCCTGCGGGCGCACCGGCGCACGGCTTTCGGTAAGACCCTGCAGGAGCATCCCCTGATGCGCTGGGACCTGGTGGACATAGCCGTGCGCCAGGCAGGCGGTGTGGCCCTGGTGTTCCATGCCATTGATGCCTTCCATCGGGCCTGGCAGGAGACGCCGCCGTATTCGGCAGCCTATCACTACGCGCGCTTCCTGTCCCACCTGACGAAGAACCGTACGGCCGAACATGGCGTGGCCATCACCCATCGGGCCATGGAAATCTTCGGAGGGTTGGGCTTCCTGGAGGAGTACCCCATCGCCCGGTTGCACCGGGAGGCCCTGGTGCTGTCCATCTGGGAAGGGACCAGCAACATCCAGGCCCTGGACCTGCTGGAAGCCATCCACTGCAAACAGGCCCACGAGCCCTTCATGGAAGAAATGGTGTCCCGCCTGGAGGCCGCGTCCACCCAGGAATCTCTGGAGGCCCTGGGGGTGCTGGAGGCCACCTTGGGAACGTGGTTGCGCGCGGGCCCGGCCGAGGCCCAGTGGATGGCCAAGGACGCGCTGCGCCGCCTGGCCGACGTGGCCCAGGTGGCCCTGCTGTACGACCTGGCCCGGGTCGGCGGGGACCGCTACGCCCGTCTGGCCGCGCTGTACGCCCGGCGGTTCCTCATGCACGAACCCTACCCCGCCTGGGCCCTGGAGCAGCCCGACCTGTGGGCCCTGCGGGAAGAGGGATAA
>WFUL01000275.1 GCA_015484985.1 Anaerolineales bacterium
CTATCCCTCTCTCTCTATCCCTCTCTCTCTATCCCTCTCTCTCTATCCCTCTCTCTCTCTCTTCATTCGGGGTCCCGGACCCAGACAGACCTGTGCGAAACGCTGGGTGCCTTTCCAAAGCGGCACCACCATTTCTCCCACTTCGGTAACTTTTGATTCTGTTGGCGAAATGGTGATAGGATGAGGAGCAAAAGCAGGAGGCCCCAAAATGCTGCGAGTACGGTCATGCAGTACATGGAGAACCTGACCGACCGACAAGCCG
The DNA here is from genome assembly GCA_015484985.1 of Anaerolineales bacterium. GTDB lineage: Bacteria > Chloroflexota > Anaerolineae > Anaerolineales > DRMV01 > S139-71. The sequence continues at coordinate 263 of WFUL01000275.1, forward strand.
CGGAGGCGGTGCGGGCGCGACTGGACTGGAAATATGCATTGGGGTTGCGGCTGGACGATGCGGGGTTTGACGATTCGGTGCTGAGTGAGTTCCGGCAACGGTTGTTGAGAGGGGCCAAGGAGGGGCTGCTGTTGGAACGCATCCTGCAAGTTGCGGAAGAGGGGCAATTCCTGGAAGGGAAGTCCACGCAGCGTACGGATGCAACCTATGTATTGGCCCGCATCCGGCGATCGCGTCACCCGATCCCCGTTCGCCGCCTTCGCCGCTGTTCTGGCTTGATTTCGCCAACAGAATCTATACTGCGCGCACCCCAGTTGGGGTTCGGACAAAAGTGAGGAGAAGACAAATTGATGCAGGAGCGGCTTTGCCGCTCCTGCATCAATTTTTGTCTTCACTTTTGTGGGTATGCCATACCGCCGGATGGAGTGTGGGACACGTTTAGGAGGAAAGAGGAGGCTCCGAAGGGTGGAGATGACGCTGTCCAAGGGGAAGGGGTTCCACTCGGATCCGTCGAGCATGTTCCCGGCTGAGAATTACCCGCATACCCCGGAGTTGAAAGACCACGGGACTGCGTCCGTAATTGTAGGTCACGCGAATCAGAGCCCCTTCCACCAAGCCCATACGCACCAGGCTTTGGCGTATCGAGGGCTCATCTGGCAACGCCACGACCCGGGCCTCTTCTCCTGTGCGCAATTGATCCAGGGTTTTATGCATCGACATCACACCACTCATTGGGTTGGGGTGATTTCATCGTAGAAAACCGTGGCCGATATCTCAAGTGAGGTTCCTCATTCGGAGTCGTGGGAAGGGCGTTTCCGAACGTGTTTTTGACGATGTTTCCCCCAAGTTTCATTACGTGAGATTTTGCTAATGTAGGACGCGTTCCAGAGCCGATAAGCGAGGTTCGATGATGGGCGCAGGGGAGGCTGCCTGTAGCGCCGCCCCAGGGTCCTTCAGTCCGCTACCGGTGAGCAAAAGGACCACCGGGTCTTCTAGGGTGATGAGGCCCAGGGTTTGCGCCTGGCGCAAGCCCGCCATGGAAGCCGCGGCCGCGGGTTCCACGAACCAACCGAAGCGCCCCAGAAGGCGCATGGCCTCCAGGATGTCGTCGTCCGATACGGTGATGTAAGTCCCCCCGGTTTCCCGTACTGCCCGCAAGGCCCGGTATCCATCCCGGGGAAGGTCAACCGCGATGCTGTCGGCCAGGGTGTGGGCCCGGACGGGTTCGATGTCCTCCCGACCCGCGTGGAAGGCCCGGGCGACCGCAGCGCTCCCTTCGGCTTGTACACCGAAGAGACGGGGGAGATGCTCCAGCCAGCCCAATTGGTGCAGGTCCCAAAAGCCCTTGTACAGGCCGCTGATGATGTTGCCGTCGCCCACCGGGACGAAGATGGTCCAGGGTCGGGAGGTGCGCACGCGGCGCAAGAGTTGCTCCCAGATTTCGAAGGCCGCGGTCTTCTTGCCTTCCGCAGTGAAGGGGTTGTAACCCGTATTCCGGCAGTACCAGCCCCAGGCTTCCGCGGCCTGGATGGATAGGTCGTAAGCATCATCATAGGTACCATCCACCAGGACCACCCGCGCGCCGTAGAGCAGGAGTTGGGCGATTTTTGGCCGTGGGGCAGTTCGGGGGGCCAGAATGACCGCGCGCTGACCCAGTGCCGCAGCCAGGCCGGCCAGGGCCGCGCCCGCGTTGCCTGTGGATGCCGTGACCACCCCTCGCGCGCCCATCTCCCGGGCTCGGGCCAGCACCACCGCGCTGGCTCGGTCCTTGAAGGACGCGGTGGGGTTGGAACTCTCATCTTTGAGCCAGAGAAAGGGTTGGTTCAGGGCCTCCCGCAAGCGGGGTGCGGCTTCCAAAGGTGTCCAGCCCACCCGACGGAGAGGGGTATCTTCGCCGCCGGGGTCCTCCACCGGGAGCAGGGGAAGGTAGCGCCAGAGGGAGGGCTCGCCAGCACCCCAGATACGGGATGGATGGAGGTCCCGGTGGAGGGTGTCGTAATCCAGCACCACATCCAGGTTGTGACCGTCCTCCGGGCAGGTGTAGGTGACCTGAGAAGGAGTGAAGGTCTTGCCGCAGTACGCACAGCGGAACACGAAATCCACAGACATCTCGACCTCCTTCGGGTTACTCACCTCCTCCTGAACCGACCGGGCTCGGCCAGGGAGGTGTAGGGGGCAGGGGCGAAGGGGAAGCCTGCCAGATGCGGTCCAATACTTCCTGGGCCTCCTCTCCCTCCAAGATGGCAATTGCCCCCGTCTCATCGTAGGCTAACGGAACCAGGCGCCAGGCGATCACTCGGGGTCCTTGGAAGCGCACCAGAAGCAGGACGCTCTGTCGGGTTTCCACGGCCCAGGTCTGGTCGAACAGGAAACTTCCCAGGCTGTAGAATACGGGTACCCCTTGCACGAATTCTATCCCCTGGACCACGTGAGGATGGTTGCCCACCACCAGGTCAACGCCGGCGTTCACCAAGAAGCGCGCCCAGTTCCGTTGCGGATAGGTGGGCACCGGGTCGTACTCCGGTCCCCAATGGGGCAGGGCGATGATGACCTGCGCGCCGGCTTCTCGGGCCCGACGGATGCTTTCCTGGACGTTCTCTTCGGTCAATGGAGCCGTACCGGGGGTTTGCGGCCCGGCGAAATTGCGAGGACGGAGTTCGCCGTGGGAGATGAAGGCAAAACGCACTCCTTTCACCTCGACCACCACGGGTTCCAGGGCTTCTTCCAGGTTTGCTCCCGCGCCCACGGGCTGAATGCCCGCGGCCTGGAGGTTGGCCAGGGTGTCCAAGAAGGCCCGGTCGCCGCAGTCCAACAGGCCGCAGTCCTTGATGTGATTGGTCGCCACTGTGATGATGTCCAATCCGGCTTGCGCGAGGGCAAACGCGTGATGGGCCCGGCCTACCAAAACAAAGGTAGGCCGACAACCCGTAGGTGGTGGATAATCGCTGAAGGTGGCGTCCAGACTGCCGCCGATGGCCAGGTCGGCTTGCTGAAGCAGAGGCGCGACCTGCGCGTACAGATACTCAGGATCGCCGCCTCGTTCGTCTACGGCAGCCTGGACGCACCGGGCGGGTACGATGTTCCCGGTGAAGATCAAGGTGATTTCAGGTATCGGTGTCGGTGAAGGGGAAGGGCTGGGTGAAGGCTGAGGCGAGGGTGTGGGCGAAGGAGATGGGCGCGCTAC
>WFUL01000276.1 GCA_015484985.1 Anaerolineales bacterium
CTGTGACCCAAAAGCCCACCAGGCCGTAGCGCAGGAACCGGGCCATGAGGGCCACGGCGTCCTCCCCGGCGGGCAACACCGCGCGCAGGCCCACCCACAGCAGCACCACGCCCACCAGGCCCAGCCCGGCCCGCAACACGCGGCGCCACCAGGCACCGGAGGCGGAAAAGCGGTTGTGCATCCACAGGGCCCCGGCCACCAGGCCCAGCCACGCACCCCCGGTGCCTACCACGCCCTTCAGGCTCCAGGCTTCCGCCCAGGCCGGGGGTGTGGCGGCCATGCCGAAACTTCGGGCCATCACCGCCAGGGCGATCCACACCGCGCTCACGCCGGCCGCCGCGGCCAGCACGCGCCAGGGACCCGCCCGATGTACCCACGCCTTCAGGCGCGGCTCCCACACTAAGGCCACCGCCAGGGTCACCCCGCCCAGCAGCCATCCCACCAGGACGTCGGTCCAGAAATGCACGCCCAGGGCGATGCGGGAGAGCCCGATGAGCACCACCAGCAAGGCCGCGGCCGCGCGTCCCCTGCGGCCCAGAGGCCAGGCCAGGCGTCCCCACACCGCGGCGCTGAGTTGGGCATGGCCTGAAGGTACGCCGAAGGAAGTGCCTTCGGCCAACCCCTGAACCGAGGGGAAGACCCAGAAGGGCCTGGGCTGGTGAAAGAGCAACTTCAGCGCGGCGTTCGCCTGCGCGGAGAACAACAGGAGGACGCCCGCGCGTAAGCCCAAAGGCGCGGAAAGGCACCAGTAGATAAGGGGGAAGGCCACCAGATAGAAGGTTTCTTCGCCCAGGAAGGTCACCGTCTTCCAGAACCCCGTCCATCCCATGACGGCCTGTTGAAACAGGGCCACCCATTGGGCATCCCAGGCCCACATCCCGACACCTCCTTAGGGGGTGCACGCTCAGGGAAGGTGCTCTTGGGGGGGCTCCGCCAGGCGATGCCACAGACGTCGCGGCAGGCTGGCCAGTTCCCGCACCAGGGCCCCTGTGCGATACGCCGCCACCAGCGGACGCGCGGCCCGGTCCGACCAGCGTCGGGCCTCGTATTTGGCGATGACCGCACGTCGCCGCCAGGGGCGGAACCACTGGGGAAGCCGTTGACGAACGTGCACCGTTGCCACAATCATGCCAACGGTCAGCAGCAACCAGGGAAAGGCCAGGGCCATCAACACCAGCAGCAACAGCACGGCCGCGGCCGCGCCTCCTTGCGCGATGCCTGCGTCCCCCCGGAACAGGGCTTGCAGGAACAGACCGGTCAGGGTCAGCCAGCCGGCCAGCAGCACCAGCACCAGGCCCACCAGATAACCCCGCCAGGGTTTCGCGGCTTCAGGGAGCGGAGGCCACCAGGGAGAGCGTCTCATATTCCAGTCCCCAAATTTCGAGTTGTTCCAGCATCTCGGGGCAAATGTGGGTGGTATGGTCGGGGAAGTCGATAAGGTATTTGCCTTGGGGGAGTTCCAGCACCCAGGCGAACCGGTCCTGGCCGGGGAACTGGAGCAGCCACCGATGCAGGCGTTCCAGCCGGTGTTGGTCCTTCTGTGGGTCTCCCAGGGGGCGGATGTAGACCACCAGGCGACGCGGCGGCTCCTGCGATCGCGCTTCGTCGTATGCAGCGCGGGGTTCCGCGGCCTCCCGGCCCGTCGAGGCAGGCTGCGAAGGGGCCGGGGCCGTGGGCGTCGTTGGGACCGCCTCTGGCTGGGCCTTCGGGGCGGGTTCGTGTCCGTTACCGTTGCTCGGGGTCGGAGCGACTGGGGGCGGAGGCGCTGGCGCGGGTTCCTTGGCCGTTTCGTCCTTCTGTTCCGGCAACGCGGCCACCGATTCGGCCAGGGAGAGCAGGCGGTCCACCAGGACCCGAGGCGTCTGGCCCCCGCGCGGATCCACCTTGCCCTGCACCACTACCAGAGCGCCCTCCTGACACAGCTCCTGATAGGTCTCCCAGGTGCGGGGGAACAGGGTCAGCCCCACCTGGCCCTGCAGGTCTTCCAGGGTGGCAAAGGCCATGAGGTGACCGTTGCGGGTCCGGCGGGTTTCCACCGAGGTAATCATGCCCGCCAGGATGACGGGGGTGTGGGGCGTCAGCTCCTCCAATTCACCGCTGAAGTGGGTGACCACCTGGTGGAGGCGGTCCAGATAGTGGTTGAGGGGGTTCTCTGAGAGGAAGAGGCCCGTGAGCTCCCGCTCCCAGGCCAGTTGCTCCCGTTCGGGCGTTGTGGTGGTGGTTGGGGGCAGGTGGAATTCCTGCATCTCCTGGGTGGAGGCCACGGTGCCGAAAAGGGAGAGCTGTCCCTTGGCTCGCATCCGGTGGATGCGGTCGCTGGCGGAGAGCATGGCATCCAGCGCGGCCAGGAGCGCGCCCCGGTCGCCGAAGGCGTCCAGCGCGCCCACCTTGATGAGGCTCTCCAGAGACCGTTTGCCCACGTCCTTGCGCAGGTTGACCCGGCGCACGAAGTCTCCCAGGCTCTGGAAGGGGCCGTCCTGTTCCCGGGCCTGCAGGATGGCCTCCACCGCGTGCTCGCTGACGTGCTTCACCGCGCCCAGGCCGAAGCGAATGCCCTCCCGGGGCTCGCCTTCCCGCCCGTCCAGGGTTTCGATGGTGAATTCCCAGAAACTCCGGTTGATGTCCGGGGGCAGCACGGGAATGCCCATGCGTTTGCAATCCGCGGCGTACAGGGCCACTTTATCCGCATCGTGCATGTACACGGTAAGGAGCGAGGTCATGTACTCCAGGGGGTAATGGGCCTTCAGGTAGGCCGTTTGCACGGCCATGACCGCGTACGTGGCCGCGTGGCTCTTGTTGAAGGCGTAGGAGGCGAAACCCTTCCATTCGTCGAAGATGTGCTCCGCGATCTCCTGGGGGATGCCCCGCTGGACCGCGCCTCGAATGAACTTCTCCCGGAACTTCTCCACTTCCTTCTTCTTTTTCTTCGCGATGGCCCGGCGCAGGAAGTCGGCCTCCGGGCCGGTGAAGCCCGCGAGTTTCCGGGCCGCGAGCATGACCTGTTCCTGATACACGGGGATGCCGTAGGTTTCCCCGTAAATCTCCTCCAGGTCGGGGTGCAGATAGGTCACCTTCTCCTGGCCGTGCATGCGGCGGATGAAACTGTCGATGAACTGCATAGGACCGGGACGGTACAGGGCCACCGCGGCGATGATGTGCCGCAGTTCCCGGGGCTGCATCTTCATGAGCATCCGGGTGAACCCCCGGCCCTCCACCTGGAACACGCCCGCGGTCTCTCCCCGGCTCAGCAGACGGTAGGCCTCGGGGTCGTCGGTGGGGATGGTCTCCAGGGTGTATTTCTTCCCATGGCGCTGTTCGATGAGTTCGCAGGTCCGCTGCATGACCGTCATGGTGGCCAGTCCCAGGCAGTCCACCTTGAGCAACCCCAGGTCCTCCAGGTCGCTCATCTCGAACTGGGTAACCACCTGGATGGGGGAGTCCTCGGACTCCTTGGAGGTGTTCCGGTGCAGGGGCAGGTATTCCGTCAGGGGCCGGGGGGTGATGACCACGCCCGCGGCATGGGTGCCCACGTTGCGGATGACCCCTTCCAGGACCTTGGCCGTGTCCAGGAGCCGCTGGTAGGTGGGGTTCTCCTTGCGGGCCTGTACCAGTTCGGGAATGGGCAGGGGGGGGTCATCCCGGTTGGGGTTGCCCTCCAGGCACTCTTTCAGGGTCACGGGCTTGCTGGGGATTTGGGGGATGAGTTTGGCCAGGCGGTCCACATCGGGAAGGGGGATTTCCAGGATGCGGCCCACGTCCCGCACCGCAGCCCGGGCCTTCATGGTGCCGAAGGTGATGATTTGGGCCACCTTGTCGGCCCCGTACTTTTCCTTGATGTACTCCAGCACCTCGTCCCGGCGGTGGTCGGGAAAGTCCAGGTCGATGTCCGGCATGGTCTGCCGGTCCGCGTTGAGGAAGCGCTCGAAGAGCAGGTCGTACTCCAGAGGGTCCACCATGGTGATGCCCAGGGCATAGGCCACGATGGAACCGCCGGCGGAGCCGCGCGCGTTGTTCCAGATGCCCCGTTCCCGGGCGAAGCGAGCCAGGTCCCACACGATGAGGAAATAGGTGTCAAAGCCCATGCGGTGGATGACGTCCAGTTCTTCCTCCATGCGCTGACGCACCTGAGGGTCGTCGGCCCGGGGACCGTAGCGCCAGCGCAGGCCTTCCTCTACCAGTCGGCGCAACATGCTCTGGGGTGTCTCCCCTGCGGGTACGGGGAAGTCGGGCAGGTGATAGACCGGCTTCTCCCCCGCCTTCTGCCGCAGACTGTTGAGGCCCAGGGTCACGTCCTGGGCCATCTCCGCGATGAGCAGGGTGTTCTTCAAGGCTTCGGGCACTTCGCCGAAAAGCGCGGCCATCTCCTCGGGCGTGCGGAAGTAGTAGGTCTTCCCCATGCGCATGCGCTTGGGGTCCTGCAAGGACTTGCCCGTCTGGATGGCCAGGAGGATGTCGTGGCGGTCCGCGTCGCCGGGGTCCAGATAGTGGACGTCGTTGGTGGCCACCGGGCGGATGTCGTAGCGCCGGGCCCATTCCATGAGCACCCGGTTGACCTCATCCAGGTTTTCCACATCGTCGTGGTGTTGCAGTTCGATGAAGAACCGTTCGCGACCAAAGAGGTCCAGGAACCAGCGCAGGCGTTCCTCGGCTTTTTCCAGCCGTCCTTCCTGGATGAGCCTGGGGATTTCGCCCGACATGCAGCCCGTGGTGGTGATGAGGCCCTCGTGGTGCTGGGCCAGCCATGCGTAGTCGATGCGGGGTTTCTGGTAGAAGCCCTCCAGCTGGGCCTTGGTGGCCAGGTGGAACAGGTTGCGCACGCCCTGGTCCGTGTGCGCCAGGAGGAGCAGGTGATAGATGGGCGCGTCCTTGGACCGCACCTGATGGTCCGGGGTGAAATAGGCCTCCATGCCCAGGATGGGCTGAATGCCCTCTTCCTTGGCCGCCCGATAGAAGGAGACCAGGCCGAAGAGCACGCCGTGGTCGGTGAGGGCCACCGCGGGCATGCCCATCTCCTTGGCCTTCTTCACCAGGTCCTTGACGTCGGGCAGGCCGTCGAGCAGGGAGTATCGGGAGTGGACGTGCAGATGGACGAACATGGATGTTCACCCCTCCTCCTGGGAGCGTCAAAGGGAAGTATACCAGGCGGTTTTCCTTAAAAGCCCAAACTGCGGAAACATTTCCTTGAGGTACAATGAAAAGCGTCAATTTTCCTCAGGAGGAAGGGACCATGAAACGGAGCCTCCTGCCCCTGGGATGGTTTTTCGTCCTTATAGGACTGGGCTTTTTGATGGGTTGTCAGACGGGCGCGCCGGCAGCGCAGAAACAGAAGCTCAAGGTCGTGGTCAGCATCCCGCCTTTAGGGGACTTCGCCCGTTGGGTCGGGGGTGAGTGGGTTGAGGTGACGGTCCTGGTGGACCCCGGGAAATCGCCTCACACCTTTGAGCCTCTGCCGGAACACGTCAAAGCCCTGGCCGAGGCTGACGTCATCCTATTCAACGGACGGGGCCTGGAGCCCTGGGCTTCGGACCTGCTGGCCTCCGCCAACCCCCAGGCCCGGGTGGTGTACATCGCCAACGAGCCCATCTTCCAGACCGCGCCCTACCCGGGAAACGCGCATCTCTGGCTGGACGTGACCTGGGCCAAGGCTTATGTCTCGGTCATCCGTCAGGTCTTTGAAGAGGCCGATCCCCGGGCGCAACCTAAATCCCAGTTCTATGGAGGCGCGATAGAAGCCCGGCAAGCCCTGGACAGTTTGGAAGGAGAACTCAGGCGGATGCGGGATGCCATTCCCAAGGAGAAACGGCGGGTCGCGGTGGCCCACGCGGCCTGGGAGCCCTTCCTGTCTCCTCTGGACTTCTATATGGTCCCCTTGTTGGAGGGCGCGGCCTATGAAGGGCATACCCAGGAAGTGCCGCCGAAGACCATGGAGGAGTGGATGCGCCTGTTGACGAATGAGAACATCAAGGCCATTGTGGTGGAAATCCAGAACCCCATTCCCACTTTGACCGCCTTGAGCCAGGATTTGGGCATCCCCCTGGCCCAGTTGGACCCCTTAGGGGGAATGCCGGGACGGGAGACCTATGCGGACATGATGCGGTATAACATGCGCACTCTGGTGGAAGCCTTGCAGGAGGCGCGGTAGGACGGCATGATGCGCGCGTCATCCTTTGCACCGCCGCCCAAGAATGTGCCTGCCATTCGCCTGGAAGACGTGACGGTGGGTTATGGGAAGCAGGTCATCCTGGAGGGAGTGACGCTGACTATTCC
>WFUL01000277.1 GCA_015484985.1 Anaerolineales bacterium
AAGGAGTGGAACCATGGGTAAGAAGAAGCGACTTTCAACCTCTCGACGACAACGGGAGCGCCGGATGAAGCAACAGGCATTGGTGTTTGCCGGTTTGGGCGTGGTCTTGTTGGTCATTGGTGGGGTGTTGTCCCGCCGTGGCGGAAAGATCAACGCGGCCTTGGAGGTCCATCCCGAAGACGTAGTCTATGGCGAGGAGTTATTTGCGGTGCATGAAATGGACGGTCCTCAGTTGGACCGCATCCCCTTCCTGCCGGAAGACGGTCCGCAGCCGCGCGTTGCCCTGCCGGAGGCCTTCTACGACTTTGGCGAGGTGGGGCCTACCGACGTCGTGGAATACACCTTTTACGTGGTGAACGTCGGGGATGCCCCTTTGACCATTTCGCGGGCGTATACCACCTGCGGTTGCACCACAGCCCGAATTTCGGCCAGGGTCATACCTCCGGGGAAGGCGGCCGCGGTAACGGTCATCTTTGATGCGGGTTACCACGACGTGCGGGGCCAGACCGTGCGTCGGGGTGTCATCATCGAAAACAACGATCCGCGCTGGCCTCAGTTGGAATTATGGATTCAAGCCACCGTGCGCAGACAGTGAGGACGTGTCCGCATTTTGCATGGAGGAGGTGCATCCGATGACCGGGGAAAGGACGCGAGCACGCATGGTCGGCTGGAAGCAGGGACTGATTTTCCTCGCCATTCTCGCCCTGTTGGGGCTTATCGGGTGGCGTTTGACCAAGGTGCAGCGAGGGCCCATATCCGAGGGGATGGCACCGGATTTCACATTGACCACCTTTGACGGTCAGGTCATCCGACTGAGGGACCTGCGGGGAAAGGTGGTGGTGATTAACTTCTGGGCGTCCTGGTGTGTGACCTGCCGGGAGGAGGCCCCCTACCTGGAGGCCACCTGGCGGGCTTACAAGGACCGGGGCGTGGTGTTCATCGGGGTGGACTATGTGGATACCGAACCTAAAGCCCTGGCCTACATTGAGGAATTCGACATCACCTACCCCAATGGCCCCGATGTGGGCACCCGGATCGCCCAGGCTTACAACATTCAGGGGGTGCCGGAAACCTTCTTTGTGGCCAAGGATGGTACACTGCGAGGCGTGCACCTTGGCCCTTTGCGGCCTCCTCAATTAGAGGAGAAGCTGGAAGAGTTGTTGGCGGAACCCTATCCATAAATCCCGGGGCTGCACGCGGCCTTGCGGTGGTGCATTTCGCGAGGGTTAGGTTCGTGTGGCTCAGAGGAGTTCGAGCAATGTCTTTCCCGGTGTTCTCTCGGTTGATATGGCCGCCCTTGGGATGGGCCTTGATGGGCCTGTTGTTCTTGGCCGCTTGTGGTGGACAACCGCGCGTTGAAGTCGAGACCGAATGGTTCGATTTGGGGCAGATGGTCAATGGCGAGGTGGTGACCCGCGAATTGGTGGTTCGCAACACGGGAACGGCCGATTTGGTCATTCAGCAGGTGACCACCAGTTGTGGGTGCACCACGGCCGAAGTCGAGCCTACGGTCATCCCTCCCGGAGGGATGGCTCGTTTGCGTATCACCTTTGATTCGGGCGCTCATGGGCCAACTTTACAGGGGCGATTGGTCCGGCAGGTTTTCCTGAGTACCAACGACCCGGAGCGACCCGAAGTGGTTGTAGAGTTTTCGGCCGAGGTGCTTCTACCTGATACGCCTGCGGACGATTAGGGCTAAACACAAAGGGGGACGGCCTTGGAAAAGGCAGGCCGTCCCCGCGTTCTTCCTCTAAAAAAGGGTAGAGGTTACTCGCTTCCTCCTTTTTGGAATCGGGATTTGAGTTCTTCCATTGTCATCCCCGCGGCGGGGTGGAAGAGGGGCTGCCCGAACTTTTCCACACCAAAGCGACCAATGCGTTCCTGCACCGCAGGGTCCACGAAAAAGGCAATGAGGGCTTTCCCCCCTTCGGCGTTGACATGAGGGTAGCGTTCGGGGTTCACCCGCATGATATGGTAGATGTTCAGGAGAACGGGGTCGCCTTCAAAGAGAATGTCCAGGTTCAGGGTTTCCCGCAGGGCTAAGAAGGTGCCGCGGTCCGTGAGGGTGTACGCGCCTTTCTCCGAGGCCACCCGTAAGGTGGCGCCCATCCCCTGGCCGGTTTCCAGATACCAGGACGCGTCTTCGGGGTTCAGGCCCGCGGCCTTCCAGATGGCCCGCTCCTTTTTGTGGGTGCCCGAATCGTCTCCCCGGGAGGCGAAGAGGGCTTTGGCCTGCGCGATGCGGGTGAACGCGTCGGCGACGGACGTTGCCCCCCGAAGGCCCGCGGGGTCTTCAGGTGGGCCGACGACCACGAAGTCGTTGTACATCACCAGGGTATAGTCCACCACCCATCCTTCGTCCACCAGGGGCTTTTCGGCTGCCGGGGCATGGGTGAGCAGGACATCGGCGTTCCCTTCCTTGCCCATGCGCAAGGCCTTCCCCGTACCCACTGCGATGACTTTGACGGTGTAGCCGGTTTGCTTCTCAAAGTCGGGGAGCAGGACATCCAGCAGACCGGAATCGTACGTGCTGGTGGTGGTGGCCAGGATGAGTTCCCTTTTTGTCGAAGTTGTAGGGGTTGTCGAGGTTTGTTGACATCCCACGCTCAAGGTGCTGAGCAGCAAGAACCATAACCATAATGTGCGCGACCTGAACATGAGCCTTCCTCCGGGAAAGGGACTGAGTAGGATTATACTGAGAAGGGTTTCGATTTCCTCTAAGCCAAGGAGTGACCAGATGGCGCTTTCTCCGGTTTGTCGTGATTTGCTGGATGCCTTGGAAGTTCCCTGGGCCCAGGTGGATGAGCAGGGGCGCGTGCGGGCCTTCCACCCCCGTTTCCCGCCGGTTTCGTCCCCGGAGCCGCATACCCCCTTGCGCAGTTGGTTCCCCCAGGTGTCCTGGCCTCCTCAGGGGGATGGCCCTTGGCGCATTCCCCTGGACCCGGGACGCACCTTGCTCCTGTGGCCCGAGGAGGAGGGCTATCTGGCCGTGTTGTATCGGCATGGTTCGGGTTTGGCCACGCTTCCGGTTCCCGCGGGAAAGGCCTTCCTGAACATGATGGTGCATGAAATGCGTCTTCCCCTGACCCCTATTCGCGGGTATGGAGAGTTGATGAAACAGGGTTTGTTGGGTGAGATTACGGAAAAGCAACGGGAAGTGCTGGACATCCTCCTGGACAACGTTGCCCGGTTAGACCGGCTTCTGGACCGCCTTTCCCTGTTGGGAAAGCTGGAATCGGGCAATCTGCCCGTAAATTACCAAAAGGTGCTTATTTCTTCCTGGCTGGTGGAGAAAGGGCAGGAACAACAGTCCCCGGTGCGGGAAGCCGGGCTGACCCTGGAACTTCGGGTGCCTACGAATCTGCCCCCAATATGGACGGACCCTTCCATCCTGGAGCGCATTGTGGAAGTTTTCCTGGAGAACGCGCGCCATTACACACCTCCAGGAGGACAGGTGATTCTGGATGCTCAGACGGTGAACGGCTTTGTGGAAATTGGCGTGCAGGACTCGGGTATCGGCATTGGGCCCGAGGAACAGCGATGGGTTTTCCAGCCCTTCTTCCGGTCTTCGGATGAACGGGTGCGGGCAAAGCGAGGATGGGGTTTGGATTTGTTCCTGGCCTATCGTTTGGCCCGCTATCTTGGCGGCGAGGTGGGTTTTGCTTCCGTTCCCGAGCAGGGAAGCCGGTTCTGGGTTCGTATACCCGTTGCGGACGAGGGATAAGGGTGGAGGAACCATGACACGACGGGTCTATTTCGACCATTCGGCGACCACCCCGGTGGATGCTCGGGTGCTGGCGGCCATGACGCCCTACCATCGGGAGCGCTTTGGGAACCCGGCCTCTTTGCATGTTTATGGCCAGGAGGCTGATGCCGCGGTGGAGGAGGCCCGTCAACAGGTGGCCCGGGTGCTGGGCTGTCAGCCTCAGGAAGTGGTCTTTACGGGGGGCGGAACAGAGTCCAACAACGCGGCCATCAAAGGCGTGCTTTTGGCCTTGATGCGGCGGGAGAAGCGGCATTTCATCGTGAGCGCGGTGGAACATCCCTCGGTGTTGGCCCCGGCCCGGCAGTGGGCCCGGCTCTTGGGATTGGATTTGACGGTGCTCCCGGTGGATGGATATGGCCGAGTGGACCCGGACGACCTGAGACGGGCCTTGCGGAAGGATACGGCCCTGGTCTCCATCATGTGGGCGAACAACGAGGTGGGCACCCTGCAGCCCGTTCGGGATCTGGCCGAAATCTGCCAGGAAGCCGGGGTGATCTTCCATGTGGACGCGGTCCAGGCTGCGCCGCATCTGCCTCTGGAACTGGATCGAATTCCGATTCCCTTGGTGTCCATCAGCGCCCACAAGATGTACGGTCCCAAGGGTGTGGGTGTACTGGTGGTACGAGGCGGAACGCCTTTCGAGCCCTTACTGGCCGGCGGAGGACAGGAGTATGGTCTGCGTTCCGGAACGCTGAACGTGCCGGGTATCGTGGGCTTGGCAACGGCCCTGACTTTGGCCCAGGAGGAGCGAGAAGCCCGCTGGGACCACCTGGTGCGTCTTCGCAATCGTTTGATCGAAGGCGTCTTGGACCGGGTTCCCGGGGCCCGCCTCACGGGTCATCCGGTGGACCGCCTCCCCCATCATGCGAGCTTCGTCTTTCCGGGGGTGGATGCTCAGGTGTTGTTGCCCATGCTAGATTTGATGGGTTTCGCTTGCTCCTCCGGTTCCGCCTGCAAGGTGGGTGTACCGGAACCCTCGGAAGTGCTGCTGGCTATGGGGTACTCCCCTGAAGAAGCTCGCGGTGCCCTTCGGGTTACCCTGGGCAAAGAGAATACTTTAGGGGAGGTGGAGGCTTTCCTGGACGTCCTGCCCGACGTTGTGGCCCGGGCCCGAGGGGCGTCAGGATAATCCTCGGATTCCATTTACAACGACATCAAATCGGCAGCGGCGAAGCCGCTGCCGATTTGATGTCTGTTGCCTCGCGGTCCTGGGTACGGTCAGATTTGCTCAGATGATGTGGGATGAATTTTCGAATGCCTCGAAACGGATTTGCTTCCCACCCTCCCTCGTGGTATTTGTAAAGGGACACTTCCTCTTAGGAAACGGCAAGTCCTCGGTTTTGTCCATACCGTCTTTCAAAAGGACGCGGCAACGCAAGGTGATGCAACGATGACCCCTCAACCTGCTCCCGACTTGACCTCGACAGCGAAAAAGGCCCAGCGTGCCTTGTGGCTCCAGTGGATGTGGTGGTTGGGGTTGGCCCTCATCCTGCTGGCTGCCTGGGGTTATCGCAGCCTGGGTCGCAACTGGGATGAAACCTACGGTCTGCACCCCGACGAGCGCTTTCTGGCCATGGTGCTCTCGGCCATCGAGCCCGTGTCTTCTTTGAGCCAGTACTTCGACACGGCCACTTCTCCCTTGAATCCGGCCAATCGGGGCTTCGGGTTCTTCGTGTACGGCACCCTCCCCCTGTTCCTCATTCGCTATGTCGGCGAATCCCTGGGCCAGAAAGGATACGGGGAATTCATGTTGCTGGCCCGGTTGTTTTCCACTCTGGCCGACCTGGGTACTCTCCTCCTGGTGGCCTGGATGGCCCGGCGCTTGTACGGGGCGCGGGCCGGACTGCTGGCGGCCGCCTTCTACGCCTTCTCCGTGATGCCCATCCAGCAGAGTCACTTCGGCACGGTGGACAATTTCCTCGTATTGTTCCTGACCCTGAGCCTGGCCGTGGCCCTGGGCATCCAGACCTATCCCAGGCCCCTGGACCACCGAGCCTGGCCCTGGTTCGTGGGATTCGGCCTGGCCTTTGGCGCGGCCATGGCGTCCAAGGTCAGTGCCTTTCCCGCAGCCTTGTTGCTTCCCCTGGCCCTGGTTTTGCGCTGGTCCCAGCATCCCCGTCGGTTCTGGGAGGAAGGGCGCACGGCCCTGCAATGGACCCTGGTGGCCGGCGCGGTGAGCGTGCTCGTCTTTCGGGTCGCTCAACCCTATGCCTTCACCGGTCCCTATTTCTGGAATTTCGGCATCCACCGGGGTTGGTTGGAGAACTTAGCCGCCCTCAAGGCCCAGGCCAGTGGCGCCGCGGATTTTCCCCCGGCCATGCAATGGGCCCGACGTCCCCTGACGTACGGCCTGGTGAACTATGTCCGTTGGGGGGTCGGGCCTGCGCTGGCGGTTTTGGTCATGGTGGCCTCGGGCCTTCTGGCCTGGCGCCTGTGGCGTCGAGAAGGACAGTACGGCCTGGTGTGGTTGTGGGGCGTGGGGTACTTCGCCTGGCAGTCCACCATCTGGAACCCCACCATGCGTTATTTCCTGCCCGCGTATCCGGCCCTGAGCGTGGTGGCGGCCTGGGGATTGGAGTACGGACTCCGGCATCCCCGTCGCGTGTGGCGTTGGGTCGCTCGGGGAGCTGGTCTCATCGTCCTGCTCGCCACCGCGGCCTGGGCGTGGGCCTTCGTGCAAATCTATGCCCGACCCCATACCCGCATGGCCGCGAGCCGGTGGATTTTCCGCCACGTGCCCGGTCCGGTGAACCTGATGTTGCAAACGGAGGAGGGTCCCTTCCAGGAGCCGCTACCGGTGCCCCCGGACCAGGTGGTGACTCCCGAATCGCCCCTGGTCCTCCCCTTCCGGGCGCCGGCCACGGGAACGCTGAAGGCCGTGACCTTGTATCGCGTGGAACACTTGAGCATCGAACCCCGCGCCACAACGGTCACGGTGACCTTGCGGCCCTCCCTGGCCGGAGGGGATGCCCCGCCGCTGGCTCATGCCCGGGCTACCCTTCCTTTACCCCAAGACCCCCGACGTCCACCGGAACCGGTCCGTCTGGACTTTGAAACGCCTCCCCAGGTGCAAGAGGGGGGCATGTATTTGTTGCGTATCGAGGTGGCTTCCGGGTCGTACCGTTTCACCGGCGCGGTCATCGCCAACGAAACCTCCTGGGACGACGGCCTGCCCCTGCGCATCGATGGGTACGACCCCTTCGGAGGGATATATCAGGGGCTGAACCTGGAGCTCTACTGGGACGACAACGAGGACAAACGGCAGCGCTTCTACGACATCCTGGATCGGGCTGATGTCATCCTCATCACCTCCAGCCGTCAGTGGGGGAGCCTGCCCCGACTGCCCGAACGCTATCCCCTGGTCATTGAGTACTACTACGACCTCATGGGCTGTCCCCGGACCATGACCATTGAAGCCTGTTACAACATCGCGCAGCCGGGGATGTATCCGGGCTTGTTAGGATTCGAACTGGTTCAGGTGTTCCAATCCGACCCCACCCTGGGGCCCTGGCGCATCAACGACCAGCCCGCGGACGAAGCCTTTACCGTGTACGACCATCCCAAGGTTTTCGTTTTTCGCAAAACCAAGGACTACGACCCCGACCGGGTCCGGCGCCTCCTGGGCGCGGTGGATTTGCGCTACGTCCAGCGCACCCTGCCGGGGGAAGCGCCCCCGCATCCGGCCAATCTGTTCCTTCCACCTCACCGGTGGGCCCGGGCGCGGCAGGAGGGTACCTGGCGGGACATCTTTCCCCCCAACAACCCTCTCAACCAATCCCCGTTGTTGGCCCTGGTGGCCTGGTACGGGTTCATAGCGGTGTTGGGATGGATGGCCTGGCCATACCTGCGTCCCCTGTTCGGGGCCATGGACCACCGCGGATATCCCTGGGCCCGCATTGCGGGGATGCTCTTGTGGGCCTGGCTGGCCTGGATGTTGAGTGCATGGGGCCTTCCGGTTACCCGGAGGACCCTGTGGGCCGTGTGGGGCCTGCTGGCCTTGGGCGCTTTGGGGTTGGTCTGGCGACAGCGGGCATCGTGGCGGGAAGAGGCTGCTGCTCTGACCCGTGTGGCCCTCCGATGGGAACTCTGGTTCCTACTGTTCTTCGCGCTGGACCTGTTCCTCCGGGTGATGAATCCCGATTTGTGGCATCCGGCCCGGGGCGGCGAGCGGCCCATGGAACTGTCCTACCTGCACGCCGTGCTACGCAGCACCACCTTCCCGCCTTATGACCCCTGGTTCGCGGGTGGCTTCATGAACTACTACTACTGGGGCTTCGTGCTGGTGGGCTTCCCCATGAAGGCTTTGGGTTTGCGCACCGAGGTGGCCTTCAATCTGGCTCTGCCCACCCTCTTTGCAGCTACGGGCGTGGGTGTGATGGGATTGGTGACGGTGCTGTACCGGGCCGTGGCGTCATGGAGCCGCGAACGGTACGCCCAGGCGGTGGGCTTGGCGGGCGGGTTGCTCGCGGTGGTCTTGGGGAACCTGGGTACGGTGAAAATGTTCTGGGAGGGCTTCCAAAACCTGGGCGCGGGCCGCCCCATCGAAGGATTGGCTTTCTGGGAGCGGGTATGGTACGCCCTGGTAGGGTTCGGGCTGTGGCTGCGCGGGGCCGAACTGCCCTATCACCTGGGCGAGTGGTACTGGAACCCCAGCCGCATCATCCCCGCGCCAGGGGACGTCCCGCCCATCACCGAATTTCCCTTCTTCTCCTTCCTCTACGGGGATTTGCATCCCCACCTCATCGCCTTTGCCGTAACGGTGCTGGCCATGGCCTGGGCCTGGGCCGTGGTTTCGCATGCCCGACGTCTGCTCTCCTGGCCCGGGGCTTTATGGACCCTCTTCTGGGGCGGGCTTGTACTGGGCAGTCTGCGACCCATCAACACCTGGGATTTTCCCACGTACTTGCTTTTGGGCATCCTGGCTTTGGGATATGGCTCCTGGACGCTCAATGAGGGTCGGATTTGGTACCGAAAGGTGGTATGGGGTGTGCTCCTCGCGCTGGGCCTGTTGGTGGCGGCCCACGTGCTGTGGAAGCCCTACATTGACTGGTACGCTCAGGGTTACAAAGAGGTGGATTTGTGGCGGGGTACCCGGACACCGTTGAATGCCTACTTGTGGCACTGGGGCTTACTGCTCTACCTGGTGGCCTCGGGGAGCCTGTGGGTGCTCCTTCGCTGGCTCAAAACCACTCCGGCCCTACCGGTGGTGCTTTGGTGGCGACGATGGCGTGCCTGGATGCTGGCCGCGCTTACGGTTTTGGGCCTGTTGGGGATGGTCTTTTGGGTGGCGTGGAAGGTGGCCGTCGTCTGGGTGGCCGTGCCGTTGCTGGCCGTGTTGGCTTTGCTGGTGGTGCTGCCCGCGATGCCCCTGGCCGTGCGCTTTGCCGGGCTGCTGGCCGCCCTGGCCCTGGCCCTGACCGTGTTGGTGGAGGTGGCGGTCATTCGGGGGGATATCGGTCGCATGAACATGGTGTTCAAGTTTTACCTGCAGGCCTGGTTGCTCCTCTCGGTAGCCGCAGCGCCCCTGGCGGGATGGCTGGTCACCGCAGGGGTGCCGCGTTGGCGGGCGGTGTGGCGTAACGGCTGGATGGGGTTCGCGGCGTTGTTGGTCCTGGGCGCCCTGGCCTATACCATGCTGGCCTCCAGTGCGAAAATCCGGGACCGCTGGATCCCGGAGGCTCCGCGCGGATTGGACGGCCTGGCTTTCCTTCCCCTGGCCACTTACTATGACCAGGGCCAGCCTCTTCCCCTGGCCGAGGACTTCCGGGCGATTCAATGGTTGCGAGAGTACGTCACGGGCTCGCCGGTGATTGTGGAGGTCAACACGCCGGAATATCGCATGGGTAACCGCATTACCTGGTTTACCGGGCTGCCCGGTGTGGTGGGATGGAACTGGCACCAGCGTCAGCAACGGGGAGTGGTCACGCCATCGGAATGGGTGACCCAGCGGGTGGCCGAAATCGGGCAGTTCTACGCCACTACAGACCGGGCATGGGTGGAAGATTTCCTGCGTCGTTACCGCGTGGCGTATATCATCGTGGGACGCATGGAGAAGGCTTACTACGCCGGTCCAGGGCTGGGGAAATTCCCCCGGTGGTCAGGGGAGCTGTGGGAACCCGTTTACCAGGAGGGGGAGATGACGATTTACCGGGTGCTGCCCGGCCCCTTGTATGGCGTTGATTTTGTTCCATAGAGTGCTCGTCTGTGGGCAGCGCACTCACTCCGTTGTGCAGTTTCGAGATCTTTTGGGGTACCGGAAATAAAAAGTGATGGGGCGGCTTTAGCCGCCCCATCACTTTTGGGAATGTGAAATTATATCAGGGCAGTGAGTTCCGTGGCTGCTCGACGCATCTCGAGGAAGATGAGTCCCAACTTGGACTGCTCCCGCGCCAAAACCGTCAGGACGGCGTCGTCGCCAATGGACGTCAAGATGATGTAACCTTCTCGCCCCTTGATGTAGACCTGCTCCAAGCGTCCCCGATTCAATTCGGCTGCAATGCGTTCACCCAGGGAGAGCATGGCCGCCGACATGGCCGACACGCGGTCTTCTTCAATGCCCTCCGGCAGGGCAGAGGCAATGGGGAGCCCATCGGTGCTCACGATGGCCGAGGCCAGGATGTCGGGTGTGCTGTGCTGCAACTGACGAAGGCGTTCCAGGATTTGCTGTTCGCGGTTCTTTGCCACGGCTGATGTCCTCCTCTATATCTGAGTTTGTCAAATGAGTGGGGGGGATTACACCTGTTGGGACTTCTTTTGCTCGCTTTCCATTTCCTTTACGATTTCCTCCAGGTTTTGGGTTTGGAGGCGTTTGAGAAGCGTCTCGGAAAATCCCGTTTCCCGTAGAATGGTGCGGCGGATGAGCATGTCATAGGTGGCGACCATGACGATGGCCGTCAGGTTGAGCACCCGAATGAGGATGAGAGCCAGTCGCCGTGCCTCCTCGTAACCCAAGGCCGGCTCGGCCTCTTCCAGGAAGAATTCTATCCACCGGGGCACCAGAGCCAGAACGATCTCGTTGGGCACACCGGCGCGCACGTGCTCGGCAGCAATGTGCATCTGTTTGTGAAGGAACTGTTCCACATTGTGTACCTCAAAAAGAGAACGGAACCATTCCGCAATTTTTCCCCCTAAATACGTTTGGGCATAAGGTTTGGTGACCTCGTGATGCTCCAACAGGGCTTGAATTTTGGATTCCAACTTTTCGGCCCACCCCTGAACCTGTTCGGCAACGGCGCGCAGGGCCTCGAAATCCCCGGCCTGAAGACCGGACAACTCATGGGCAATGGACAAAATTTGCATAATTTCTTCTCCTATGGTCATCATTCTTCCTCCTCCACTGTGCCCAATGGGCTGCTGTTGGTGGGAGATAGGAATATGGACATTATACTCCTCTGCTTTTATAAAGCAAGCCTGTCTCGATTAATCATGTTTTTACTGGGGAAGGGAATACTAATGGTAGGGTGGTTGAATTCGGGCTGCCAGGTGAACCAGGTACAATCCAAAGGCCGCCACCCCCGCTGTGAGCACTCCCCATAGCCCAATACACACCAGGAAAAGCCCGGCCATCACTTGTTCGCCCATGGGGTTCGCTCCTTACGGTTACCAGGTCACCTGTGCCCGGGCCATCAGGGCTTCCCGTTCTTCAGGCTGCAATGGCGGAAGACCGCGCTTCGCCCGGTACTCGGGAATGGTGAGCATGGGTGGTCGTTCGTATTCTCGGATTTCCACCGGCTCCAGAAAATATCGTCCGGGCTCGTAGCGAATCAGGTTCATGGTCTTGTTGATGTCTTCCAGCAGGTGAATTTTGTGCCGTTCCTCCAGCCGCTTGATGACCACCTGGATGATGGCGAAGGACATCTTGGACAGGGCGCTCAAGGGCTGGTTGCGATGGACCCGTTCCAGGAGGTCCACCTGGGCAATGGCGTGGAGGCCGTAGAGCTCCAGGATGTCGATGAGGAGACCGGTTTCCACCCCGTATCCCGTGAAGAAGGGGAGACGCTCCAGGGCCTCCCGTCGTCCCGCGTATTCTCCCGAAAGGGGTTGAATGAGGCCCGAGAGCTCGGGGAAGAAGAGGTTGAAGAGGGGACGCGCGGTGAGCTCCGTGACCCGACCCCCGCCCCCGGCGATCATGCGTTCCCCCTGTTTGAGGGGACGGCGATAGAAGCCTTTTACATACTGGATGTGGGGGTATTTGAGCAAGGGGCCTACCACGCCGTACACGAAGCGGGGATGGATGTTGCGGATGTCCGTGTCAATCCAGACGATGATGTCCCCGCTGAGCACGTATAGGCTCTTCCAGAGAGCCTCGCCTTTGCCGTGATATGCGCCGTATTGGGGCAGGATTTCCTGGTGGATGTACACGGGTATGCCTTTGTCCATGGCGATTTCCCGGGTGTAATCCACTGAACCGGAGTCAATGAGCACGATTTCGTCCAGCAGGGGGACTTCGTCCATGAGGGCCGTTTTGACGGTATCAATCACCGCGCCGATGGTTTCTTCTTCGTTCAAGGCCGGCAGGCCCAGGCTGATGGTCACCCCCTGCTTTTCCTTGAGGCGCACCAATTGTTCCAGGTCCTCGAATTCCCGACTGTGGAAGGTATTCTCGGCGAACCACTTATCCACCAGCACGGCAATGGGGTGCTGGCGGGGCCGGAGTAGTTCCGCGGCCCGGGCTTGGGGTCGGGGTTGCATCTTCCGGGTGATGACCAGGGTCATTTGCGTACCTTCTGCCACGTGGCGCAGGTCCATGCCCAGCCAATCCCGAGAACTTTCGGAAGAACCCATAACGAGGATTTGATAAGGCGCGGTTTCGGCCAGGATGGTTTCCGCGACCTCACCTTCCACCACGATGGTACGGGTCACACTCCGCAACTCCCGTAGCACAGGGCCGAAGGCCGCCCGGAACGCGGCTTCTGTCTGACCCGTTTCCGCGCCATTGGGGGGAATCACGAAGAGCACGGTGATTTGCGCCCCCAGGACTTCGGCCAGGGCATCGGCCACCCGCAGGGCCATGATGCTGTGGGGGGATTCCCGCACGGGCAGGAGGATGTGCTTCACCTGGCGCCAGGCGGATTCGTCCTTCCAGGTGGGCGCGGTGCGCACCAGGATGAGGTCGCATGGGGGTTCCATCAGGCGGGGGTCCTGCAGGCGGTCGGTCATGGTGCCGGTCAGCAGAGGACTACCCCAGTGCAGCACCAGCAGGTCCACCCTTTCCTGCACCGCGGCTTCCCAGATGCCCTCCCAGATGTTACGGGCCACCTTGACCAGCACCCGTATGGGCGGACGTCCTCGTCCCTGTTCCAGGTCCTCGCCCTGGGGATAGCGCTTACGAATGAAGGTTTCCAAACGCTCCCGGGCCTGAATGGCTTCTCCCGCGGCTTCGCTCAGGGATTTCCCCGGCGGAACTTCCACCACCTGCATGAGGAGAATCTGCCCCTGGCGGACCCGAGCCAGGGCCTCCACCAGGGGGAACACGATAACCGCTTCTGCCTCCGAACTTACCGGTACCAGAATCCGATATCCGTAAGGGGAAGCCGTTTCCCATTTGGGACTACGCACGTCCACCATGCTCTGCCACCTCCTCCAGTAAAGGAGTCACACGTTCCTTGACGATGACCTCCCAGGTGAAATGACGGAGAACTCGCTTCCGCATTTGATACAGAGGGTCTTGGGAAAGGCGCTCGGCAATGGCCTTGGCCACGGCGTAGGGTTCCCCTTCGGGGTTGAAGTAAAAGGCCAGGTTTCCCGCGCTCTCACGAATGGGGGGAAGGTGAGCGGCGAAGATGGGCATGCGGGCCAGCCCGGCTTCCAGCACGGGAATGCCAAAACCTTCACGACGGCTGGGGAAGAGCAGCACATCGGCCAGGAAGTAGAAGTCCGTCATCATCCCATGGGAGACCAACAGAGGTTCATCGTCAGGGCCGTGTTCATAAAGAAAATGCACCCGGTCCTCTACCCCAAGGCGTTCCCGGAGCTCCTTGAGCTGCTCTAGGTAGGCCAGGTTGGTGGGGTTGTGGGGCCCCGGGGGGCCGGTGACCACCATCATGGCATCGGGCATGAAGCGCAATAGGGCCGCGGTGATGCGAATGCCCATTTCGATGTTCTTGCGCCGGGTGATGCGTGCCGGGAGCAGGAGGAGGGGCTGGGCCTGGAGCAGGTTCAGGGTTTCCACCAGGCGGCGGGTTTCGGGTTCCCATTTGAAGAACTCGGCCACGTCCACCCCCGGAGGGACCACGGTAATGGCCGCCTGAGGCAGGCCCAGGAGTTTGGCCAGAATTTCCCGCCGATGCTCCGAAACCGCGACATAGCGCACTCCGGGCCAGGGCGTGCGCAACAGGTCCCAGGGATAACCGGGGTGCATATGGGGGATGTAAAGTTCGTCATGCCAGGCGAAATCGTGGCTCCAGGCGATGAAGGGGAAGCGATGGGCCTTGTATAAAGCGTGGA
>WFUL01000278.1 GCA_015484985.1 Anaerolineales bacterium
CCGCCCCCACCATCCGTCATCCTGCAACCGCCCCCACGGTGGGAACGGCAAACGGCCAACAATTGCGGTCCCGCGACCCTGACCATGTATCTGAATTGGTGGGGATGGGAAGGCAACCAGGAGGATATTGCGCAACGGATTCGGCCCAACCCTAAGGACAAAAACGTCAACGTGGAAGAACTGGTCTACTACGTGCGCAACTACGCTGGATGGCTCAACGTGGAGTACCGAGTGGGGGGAACGGTGGACCTTCTGAAACGCATCATCGCCTCGGGGCTTCCGGTGATGATCGAATGGGGGATTTACTTGGAGCGGGGCTACTGGCCCAACGACGACCGCTGGGCGGGCCACTTCCTCTTGCTTACCGGATACGACGACACGCGAGGTGTGTTCATCGCCCAGGATTCCTTGCGGGGGTTGAATCAGGAATACACCTACGAAGAAGTGGATGCCCAGTGGAAAACTTTCAACCGCGTCTTCATTGTGGTATACCATCCTCGCTTCGAGGAAACAGTTAAGTCCGTGTTAGGACCCTACTGGGATATGGACACCAGCCGTCGCATTGCCTTGGAGCAGGCTCAGAAGGAAATCGAAGCCAATCCTGAAGACGCCTTCGCCTGGTTCAACTTGGGCACCAATCTGATTTACTTTGAAAAGTGGCACGAGGCGGCGAAAGCGTACGATCGGGCCCGGGAATTGGGGTTGCCGCAGCGCATGTTACGCTATCAATTCGGACCCTTCTTCGCCTATTTCCACAGTTGGAGGCTGGAAGACCTGCAGGCCCTCATTGACTACGCGCTGAAGATTACGCCCCAATCGGAAGAGGTTTGGGTGTGGAAGGGTTGGATGGCCTATCGCCTGGGCGACGTCAATGAGGCCATCGAAGCCTTCCGGAAGGCCTACGAACTCAATCCCGCCTTCCCCGATGCCCGATACGCCCTGCAACAGTTGGGGGTCTCGCCATAACGGGGGTTCTCCGGGTATAATGAAGAGCGCTCCATGGGCGGGTAGCTCAGATGGTTAGAGCGCCTCCCTTACAAGGAGGAGGCCGTGGGTTCGAGTCCCACCCCGCCCATATTTCTTTTGGGAGGACCTTCATGGGAGGAAGGCCTTATGGCACCCAAGGGTTATCGTTGGTTTGATTTCTTCGTGGCCCTGTTCGTCACCAGCCTCATCATTTCCAACATCATTGCCGTGAAGTTGGTGGTCATCGGGCCGTGGGTGTTGCCCGCGGCGGTGATTCTGTTCCCCATTGCCTATATCGTGGGCGATGTGCTTACCGAGGTGTACGGCTATGCCCGGGCCCGCCGGGTCATCTGGATGGGCTTCTTCGCCAACCTGCTCGCCGTGGTCGTCATCTGGGTGGGCGGTCGTCTGCCTCCGGCGCCTTTCTGGACCCTGGGCGTTTACGCCACTCCGCAAGAGGCCCAGCATGCCTATGACGCGCTTTTGGGCTTCACCCCCCGCTTGCTCCTGGCCTCCTTTATCGCCTACCTGGTTGGGGAGTTCCTCAACGCCTACATCCTGGCCCGGTTGAAGTTGAAAACCCGCGGTCGCTTCCTCTGGATGCGCACCATCGGCTCCACCCTGGTAGGCCAGGGCGCGGATTCCCTGGTCTTCCTGTCCATCGCCTTTTGGGGCATCCTTCCCCCTGCCGCACTGGGCCAGGCCATTCTATCCCAGTGGACCTTCAAGGTGCTCTACGAGACCCTGGCCACGCCGGTCACCTATTGGGTGGTCAACCGCCTCAAACAGGCGGAAGGAGTGGACGTGTACGACTGGGAGACGGATTTCCGCCCCTGGAAATTGCGGGAGGCCTGAGGATACAAAACACAAAAGCAGGTCGCTTTGGACCTGCTTCCCCTGTGGGCCCGGAGGGACTCGAACCCCCAACCAAGCGGTTATGAGCCGCCTGCTCTGACCGTTGAGCTACGGGCCCGTAGATAAGTTAAGGGCCAGGTTGGCCCTTTTCAGAGCGGGCGACGGGATTCGAACCCGCGCATGGCGGCTTGGAAGGCCGCTGCCTTACCACTTGGCTACGCCCGCTTGCGCTCTTAATTCTAATCCCCTGGCGCGAGGGAATCAAGCCTTGTCACGCTAAGAATCTGGACAAGAGTTTGAGCAAGCCTATGCAGGCAAGCATATTCCTTTTTTGTCCAAACTTTTGTCCGGACCTCGGTCGTCATGCTATACTCCAGACACTCGACCCTGGTCCTGGAACAGCCCCGTGCCCGGGAGGTCTCGTGTTCTATCCTCGGTTCTGGTGGTCCCTGGTGTTGCTTCTCGGATGTGCCTGGCTGGTGC
>WFUL01000279.1 GCA_015484985.1 Anaerolineales bacterium
GGCGCGCAGGTGCGCCCCTATATCCCCAACCGCTTTGACGAGGGTTACGGCCTCAACGTGGAGGCCCTGCGCCATCTGCGCGATGCGGGTGTGCGGGTGGTGGTCTCGGTAGATTGCGGCATCCGGGCTCTGGAAGAGGCGGAAGCAGCCCGCCGTTTGGGCCTGGACCTCATCATCACCGACCATCACCATCCCGGTTCGGAGCTCCCCCGGGCTCGGGCGGTCATCAACCCCAAACGCGAGGGAGACCCTTACCCGGAGAAACAACTCACCGGCGTGGGTGTGGCTTACAAGCTGGCCCAGGCCCTGCTCCACCGGGTGACACCGGGGCAGCAACGCCTCCTCCGCAAGGTGCTGGACTTGGTGGCTCTGGGCACGGTCGCGGACGTGGCACCCCTCACGGGGGAAAACCGGTACCTGGTACGCCACGGTCTCCATGCCCTGCGGCATCCCCATCGCCAGGGTCTGTTCGCGCTCATGGGTGTGGCCGGGATTCGCCCCGACCGCCTCTCCGCTACGGATATTGCCTTCATTCTGGCCCCTCGCCTGAACGCCGCAGGACGCCTGGACACGGCTTACGACGCCCTGCACCTTCTGCTCACCCAGGATGTGTGGGAAGCCGGTCGCCTGGCCCAGCAGCTGGACATCCACAACCGCCGTCGCCAACAGCTCACCGAACGCATTCTGGCCCAGGCCGAAGCCATGGCCGTGCCCGACCCGGAACGGGTTCCCTGGCTCCTCTTTGCCGCGCACGAAGACTTCCACAGCGGCGTCATCGGACTGGCCGCGGCCCGTTTGCTGGAACGCTACTACCGGCCCGTGGTGCTGGTCCAGAAGGGTCCGGAGTGGAGCCGGGGCTCCTGTCGGAGCATCCCCGAGTTCCACATTACCCGCGCCTTGGAGCGTTGTGCCCATCTGCTGGTCCATTACGGTGGCCATTCGGTGGCCGCGGGCTTCACCATTCGCACCGAGCACCTTCCCGAACTGGTGGCCTGTCTGGAAGCCCAGGCTCGGGAACATCTGGCCGACCTTCCGGACTTGCGCCCCGAACTGGCTGTGGACGCCTGCATCACCCTGGCGGACATCAACCTGGAACTCATGCACCAGCTGCGCTGGTTGGAGCCCACCGGCACGGGGAATCCGCCCGCGACGTTCGTCATTCGGAACGCACGCGTGCGCTCTGTGCATCCTCTGGGACAGGACGGCAAACACCTGCGCCTGGTTCTGGATGACGGAACCGCGGTACGGGACGCATTGGCCTTTTGCCAGGGGGAATGGCGGGAGCACCTGCCTCCCGTACTGGACGTGGTGGGCCGAGCGCTCTTCGATTCTTACAACGGATTCTATCGGGTACAATTTCAAATACTCGACTGGCAGCCCGCTGCCTGAGACGCGCTCCGCGTGTGCAGAACTGTAACGGGCTGGTAACCACTTGAGGCCGATAACCAGGGAGGAGGGGTAAGGATGCCAGCCATGTACGCTGCCTGTGCCGAAGCCCACCCCAACATCGCCCTTATCAAGTACTGGGGGAACCGGGACCATCGCATCAACCTCCCGGCCAACAGTTCCATTTCCTTCAATTTGGACGGCTTGTTGACCCGTACGCTGGTGGTCTTCGACCCTCACCTCAGCCAGGACCGCCTGGTCATCAACGGACGGGAGAGGTATCGGGAACCTTTGAAACGGGTTCAGCGCATTTTGGCCTGGGTGCGGGAACACAGCGGGAAATACCTATACGCGCACGTCATCAGCGTGAACAACTTCCCCATGGAGGCGGGCATCGCGTCCTCTGCATCGGCCTTTGCTGCGCTGGCCTTGGCCGCCACCAAAGCGGCAGGCATGCATTTGGACGAACGGGCCCTTTCGCGTCTGGCTCGCCTAGGCTCCGGCTCCGCGTGTCGTTCCGTCCCCGATGGTTTTGTGGAATGGCGTGCAGGCGTGCGGGATGAAGACTCTTACGCCTTCACGTTGTTCCCCCCTGAATATTGGGACCTGTGGGATTGCATCGCCGTGGTGAGCGCGGCATCCAAGCCGTATAGTTCCAAGGAAGGCCATCGCTTCGCGGAGACCAGCCCCATCCAGTGGGCCCGGGTGACCGATACACCCCGCCGCCTGGAATGGTGTCGTCAGGCCCTCAAGAACCGTGACTTCCAGGCTCTGGCCGAAGTAGTGGAGTTGGACGCTCACCTCCTCCACGCGGTCATGCAAACCTCGACCCCATCCCTGCTTTACTGGGAACCGGCCACGGTGGCCCTGATGCATCAGGTACGGGAATGGCGCAAGCAAGGGTGGAACGTGGCCTACACCCTGGATGCCGGTCCCAACGTCCATATTCTGTGCACCTCCGACTTCGCCATGCGGGTGGAACAGGAACTGCAAGCCCGGCCGGATGTCCAGCAGGTGCTCACCGCCCGACCAGGGAAAGGTGCCCGGTTCATCCCCCTGGACCTCTGTCGAGACCTGTTCCGTCAGGGAAACCTGCCTGTACCCACCGATTTGCTTTAGGTTGACTGGCTCTACAGGACAGGAAGGTAAGCCATGGAGTGGTCCCTGGTCCTCTCAGCGGTCTTCATCTTCTTGCTGCGTATGGCCGATGTGACCTTGGGCACGCTACGCACCCTGGTCATCTTTCGTGGATACCGGTTGCTGTCCTGGTTCATGAGTTTCGGTCAATCCCTCATCTTCGTCATTGCGGTGCGCCAGGTCATCGTCAGCGCGCAAAGCTGGATGGAAATCCTGGCTTATGCGGCAGGATACGCCACGGGAACGGTACTGGGGATTTGGCTGGAAGGTCGCTTGGCCTTGGGATACAGTTACGTACGCATTGTGAGCCCCCACAAGGCCACGCGGCTGGCCGAAGCGCTGCGCTCGGAGGGCTTCGCCGTCACGGAAATCTCAGGTAGAGGTTTGCAGGGCACCGTGGGCGTGCTGGAATGCGCAGTGCCACGCCGTCAGGTCAACGAAGTGCTCAATATCGCCAAGGAAATTGACCCCAAGGCCTTCATTACTGTGGAGGAAATTCGTCCACCGATGCGGGGTCACTTTCGGGCCTGAAGGGTCACTTCCGCGGGCTCCGGAGATTCCTTCCATGTGCGCAGTGCTTTGTCGATGAACAGAATGCCGTTCAAATGGTCGATTTCATGTTGAAAAATCCGGGCCAACCAGCCGTGGGCCCGAATGGTGATGGGGTTGCCAAAGCGGTCCTGCCCCTTTACGATGATGGAACGCGCCCGAGCCACCTCGCCAAACACCCCGGGAATTGACAGGCATCCTTCGGTGCCGATTTCCGTCTCGGGGGAAACATAGACCAATTTGGGATTCACCAGCGTATAACGCTCCGGGGGAATCCCTTCCTCATGGGCATACTCCACCACCAGCACCCGCAACGGTACGTTCACCTGTGGCGCCGCCAAGCCCACCCCCGAGGCCCAACGCAGGGTATCGAACATGTCGTCAATCAACTGTTGCAATTCCTGTCCGAAATCTCGGACTTCCCGCGCCTTTTTCCTCAATATCGGATGCGGGTGCACAACAATCTCGCGAACCGCCATGATCCCTCTCCTGGCTTAAAGCGTTCGTTCTTGAGTATACGCTTGAGGATGGGCGGACTCAAGAGGGCAGAGTTTCTGCCGCATACCCTTCGCTTAGGTGTGACCTCGTTTCTCACCCTAAGCGAAGGGCTTGTTGGATAGGTCCGCCAAACCCGTCTCCGCATATCTCGCGTAGTTGCGGGAGGATGCAGCGGCGAAGCCGCCGCTGCATCCATCTTTTCCCCTCCCGCTCCTGAACCCGATCAGATCTGCGCGAGATATACGGAAAATAACTGCGGCCTTGAATCTTACAAGATAAGGGTATGCGACAGAAAGCAAAATTATGGGTATGCATCCGTGCAAAACCTGCTACAATTTACGTAGCACAGAGCACAGGAGGTGTATCATGAAGGTCAATGAGGGTCTGTGGGACCGCATCGTGCGGGTGATTCTGGGCATTGTCCTGGGTTACTTTGGTTTCTTCAGCATGGGCGGTACGGGCGGCATTATCCTGGGCATCGTGGGTCTGATTCTCCTCATTACCGGCATCGTGGGTTTCTGTCCCGCATATAGCCTGTTAGGCATCAACACCCATAAAGAATCGTAACACGAGCCCAGAAGCTCATCAGGACAGCCACCCTGAAAATGGGTGGCTGTTTTTGTATGGAAGTACTTCCTTTTCAAACATCCCCCAGGCGTTGTTCAAATTTCGAATCATCAACGCTTCAGACCCCGCTTATTTATCCCGGCGGATACAAGATACCTTCGCATAGGCCTCCTCGGCCTCAGGACCGCGAAGAAAAAAGAAAGATAAAACAAACAGCGGCTCCGGCACTGCTTGTTTTATCTCTTCTCTCTTGCAGTCCCGTACCTGGTGGGACCTACTCTAATAACGCGAAAATGCATCTTTGAAACGGCCTCTGTTAGCACGTGAAAAACGCGTGAACATCTCCAGAGCATGCGCGCAAATGTTCCGACTTTCGGTATACTTTTTGCAGATTGATTTCATACAAATCTTGGAAACTGGAGGTACCCTATGGGCGTGAAAACTCTAGAACCCATCCTATCCAAAGGCTATGCCCATCCCGAGGTGCTGGTCACCACCGAGTGGGTGGCCCAACACCTCGATGACCCCAACGTGCGTATCATCGAATCCAATGAGGACCCCCTCGTGTACCCCAGCGGACACATCCCCGGCGCGGTGGAAGTGGACTGGGTACGCGACCTGAACGACCCGCTGATTCGGGACTACATCAATCGGGAGGCCTTCGAAGCCCTCATGAGCCGGTTGGGCATCACGCCGGAGACCACGGTGGTCTTTTATGGGGATAAGCACAACTGGTGGGCCGCGTACGCGCTCTGGGTCTTCCAACTCTTCGGACATACCAACGCGAAACTCATGGACGGCGGCCGTCAGAAATGGGTGGAGGAAGGGCGTCCATTGAGTCGAGAAGTCCCGCAATACGCGCCCACCACCTATCGGGCTCAGGAACGTCATGATGCTCCCCACCGGGCCTTCCGGGAGGATGTGCTGGCCCATATTCAGGCTGGCAAGCCCCTGGTGGACGTGCGTTCCCCTGAGGAATACCGAGGGGAACGCCTGCATATGCCCGGTTACCCCAACGAGGGCGCCCTACGGGGAGGCCATATCCCCGGCGCGGTGAACATCCCCTGGTCCCGGGCCGTCAACGAAGACGGTACCTTCAAACGGGCGGAAGAACTGCATCGCATCTACATGGAAGAAGCGGGGCTCCACCCTGAGGACGACGTCATTGTCTACTGCCGCATTGGGGAACGCAGCAGCCACACCTGGTTCGTGCTCAAGTACCTGCTCGGGTTCCAGAAGGTGCGCAATTACGACGGCAGCTGGACCGAATGGGGGAACCTGGTACGGGTTCCCATCGAACGCTAACCTCCCTCCTCCCTCAAGGGAGCGGTGCTGCGGGCACCGCTCCCTTGTCTTTCTCCCTTGTCTTTTTGGACAAATCTCCCCGGGAGGGATATAAACAAAGAGGGCCGCAGAAACGGCGTTGACTTCTAAAAGGAGGTAACGAGATGACGGCTTTCTTTCGCATTGAGGGCGGCGTCCCCTTGCAGGGAGAAGTGACCCCAGGTGGGAACAAGAACGCAGCCCTTCCCCTGTTGGCCGCCACCCTGCTGACCGAGGAGCCCGTTATCCTGTACAACATCCCGCACATCCAGGACGTCTGGACCATGCGGCACCTCCTGGAAAGTCTGGGCGTCCAGATCGACGAACTTGGGCCCCGCACCTGGCGCCTTCAGGCCCGGCACCTGCACCTGGCCCAGCTGGACCCCCATTTGGTGCGGCGTATCCGGGCGTCCATTCTCCTGGCCGGGCCTCTCCTGGCCCGTCTGGGCCGGGTGACCCTGCCGCCCCCCGGTGGTGACATCATTGGCCGACGCCGACTGGATACCCATGTGCTGGCCCTGGAAGCGATGGGGGCTCAGGTCGAATACCGTCGTCTCGAACGACGTTTCGACTTCCACACGCCTCGAGGCCTCCACGGAGCGGACATTTTATTGGATGAGGCCTCGGTTACGGCCACGGAGAACGCGGTCATGGCCGCGGTTTTGGCCCGGGGTACCACGGTCATCCGCAACGCGGCCTCGGAGCCCCACGTCCAGGAACTGTGCCGCATGTTGGTTCAGATGGGCGCGCGCATTCAGGGCATCGGCTCCAATATCCTGGTTGTCGAAGGCGTGGACCGCCTCTCGGGCAC
>WFUL01000280.1 GCA_015484985.1 Anaerolineales bacterium
GGGCACGTAACGGGGAGGTGTGGGCCAGGGCGAGGGCGTGGAGGTGGCCGCAGGGGTGGCCGTGGAGGTACAGGCCCCCACCAGCAGCACCACCCACACCCCCACCATCGTCCAGGGCCAAGACAAGGCAGGGACCTTCATCATGCCTTTTTCGCCGAGGTGGTCTCCGCGTCCGGCGGGACGCCGACCGGATGGGACGTCCACTCACGGCCCGCCCCCCGCAGAAAGGCCGCGCCGTCCACCGGCCGCTTGCCCTCCAGTTGCACCTGGGTGAACACCAGGACGCCCTGTCCCGTGCCCACGGCGGGATATTCCCCCATGACCACCGGCACGCCCGGGCCCGGCGAGGGGACGTTGAGCGCGTGGGCCCGAAGCACCTTCAGCCTCCTGCCCTTCCAGAAGGTAAAGGTGCCCGGCCAGGGGTCGAAAGCCCGCACCTGGCGGGCCAGCCGGTCCGCGGGCTGGGTGAAATCCAACCGGCCGTCCTCGCGTTTGAGGAGGGGCGCATAGGTGGCCAGCCGGTCGTCCTGGGGTTGCGGGCGGATGTCGCCCTTCAAGTAACCGGGAATGGTCTCCACCAGGAGTTCCGCGCCCAGGCGGGCCAGCCGGGCGCTCAACGCGCCTGCGGTGTCATGGGGTCGGATGGGCTCACGGCGCTGAGCGAGGATGGGACCGGTGTCCAGCCCCTCGTCCATGAGCATGATGGTCACCCCCGTTTCCTCGTCGCCTTCCCAGATGGCATAGGCCACGGGCGCGGCTCCCCGCCAGCGGGGAAGCAGGGAAGCATGGACGTTGAGGCAGCCATACCGGGGAATCTCAAGCACATTGGGTTTCAAAATCTGGCCGTACGCGGCCACCACGATGAGGTCCGGGTTCCAGGCCTTCAACTGTTCCACCCCTTCGGGCCGGGAGACCCGGGGAGGCTGGAAGACGGGCAGACCCAGTTCCTGCGCCCGGACCTTGACCGGCGGCGGGGTCAATCGGTTCCCCCGGCCCGCGGGCCTGTCCGGCTGGGTGACCACGCCCACCACGGGAAAATGCGCGACCAGGGCCTCCAGCACGGGCACGGCGAAATCCGGAGACCCCATGAACACGATGCGAGGGGCAGAGGCGGGGGAACTCATGCGGAAGGCTCCTCCTTGGCAGCCAGGGGATGGTCGGGAGGGAGCAAACCGGGCAGAAGATGGACCACCACCACCCGGCGCTCGGCATCCACCCGACGGACCACTTCCTGCGTCACCGGAAGCAGGATTTCCGGGCCCCGGGACGGCTCCACCACGAAGACGTCGTTCCCCGCAGTCTCGATGATTTCCACCACGCGACCCAGCACCCGACCGTCCTCGGTCTCCACCTGTGCACCCAGGACCTCGAAGTCGTAGTACGCGTCTTCTTCCTGGGCAGGGATGACCTCTTCGGCCTCAATGGTGACCCACTGATTGCGCAAGGGTTCCACCGAAGTGCGGTCCGGGTAACCCTCGAAGGAAAGCAACAGCCCGTCCCGGTGGGGCTTCACCTCCCGAATGGTGAGGGGAATGCGCCGGGGGCCGATGTGGATGACCGCGCCGGGGTAGAAGCGGGCCTGAGGGTAATCCGTGAGCACCTCCAGGAGCATCTCGCCTCGCAGGCCATGGGGCTTGCGCAGGCGTCCAATGACCACCCAGCGAACCCGGCCGTTTTCTTCCAGGTCCTCCCAGCGCAGCGAGCGCCCAATGGTGGCCCGACCCTTACGCTTCCTCTTCCGTCCCATAGGGCTGTTCTTCATCCGGTGCCGGTGCGTCCATATCCTCGGCCGCGTGGACCACGTCCAGGTCGTAGAACTTGCCTTCTCGCAAGGTGAAGACCCTCAGCAACGCCCGGATGGCATCGGCCACCTGTCCGCCTTTGCCAATCATGCGCCCGTAGTCCGTTTTGGCCACCTCCAGCACCACGATGTTGGTGCTGGCTCCCTGGACCTGGGTCACGTACACCTTATCGGGCTGATTGACCAGGCGTTTGGCGATGTAGGCCACCAACGCCTTGGCCGAGGGCTTCCGTCGTTCGGCCATGGGGAACTCCCTCCTCTCCCGACCCGTCGCATGGTTGCCGGGAGGGATGGCTCAGAGGCGCCTGCCCTACTCCAAGCCTGACGTCACTCGGCGGCCTCGGCCACGGCCTCCTCCGGCGCCTTGTCCTCGTCGTCCTTGTCCTGCTTGCCCAGTTCCGCGGCAATGCTGGTCTTGCGGTCAGGCTTGAAGGGCTCCTGGGCCACGGCGGACTCCTGGAGCAACGTCTCCAGGTCCTCGCCCTGCTTGTAACGTTCGTAACGCTCCCACAGGCCAATCATGCGAAAGATGCGTTCCACCGCCTCGGTCGCCTGCGCGCCGTGGCTGAGCCACCAGTAGACCCGGTCCTCCTTCACCACCACCGTAGGCGGATGCGTGCGGGGGTTGTAAAAGCCCAGCATCTCCAGATACTTGCCATCCCGCTTGACCCGACTGTCCGCGGCCACGATGCGGTAGCTGGGCTGGTTGCGTTTCCCCACGCGTCGAAGTCGAATGCGCACCATGCGTCTTCACCTCCGTGACTCTGGCATAGGA
>WFUL01000281.1 GCA_015484985.1 Anaerolineales bacterium
CAGGTATCGGGCATGACCGCGCCTCCTCGCATGTCCTGGGAAATTCGGTTTCGTGCCGGAATTATACTCCTGGAGAATGTTCCCCGCGGCGCTTGAGAAGATGGGGCACCGGCAGCGCTCCACATTTTTCGAGCACCCCTATTCCCCAGAGAGGATGCTATAATTCGCGAGGTTCCGCAGATAAAGACCCTGGGATGGCAGGAGGTCGGCGTTGCAGACCTGGGATGCGCTCCTCAACATTGCCGGTTTTCTGTTCCCCTTCTGGCCGGTGTTTTTGTTCAGCGCCCTGGTGGGAAAGCGTCGGGGTTTCCATTGGGGACAGGCCCTGTTCGCCTGGGGGGTGCTGGCCCTGGTCCGGGGCTTTCTGCTCTTCCACCCCGAAGCCCAGGGGAACATGCAGGCCCTGGCAAGGCTGTATCTGCCCGACCCGTGGAACACCCTGCTGTTCCTGTTGACGGGCTTCGTTCTGGGGAGTGTCTGGTTCTTCCTCCGTTACCGTCCCTGGCTGACCTGGTACTGGGAGCGTAAGGTGTACGGCATGACCCAGGAGGACCTGTTGAAACTCTCTCCTCGACAATTCGAGGAGTTGGTGGCTGCCCTGTTCCGGGCCTTCGGCTACAAAGTGCGCTTGAAGGGACGGCAGGGCGACCATGGGGTGGATTTGCTGGTCCTGGCGCCCGACGGCCGCAAGGCCGTGGTCCAATGCAAACGCTGGCGCAAGCCCGTGGGGGAGCCCGTGGTGCGGGACCTCTACGGGACCATGTACCACGAGAAGGCGGACCGGGCTTTCCTGTTCGCGGTAGGTGGGTTCACCGACCAGGCCCGAGAATGGGCCCAAGGAAAGCCCATCTCCCTTTACGACGGCGCCGACCTGCTCCGCCTCTGGCGGCAGGCCCAGCGTGCCCGCCGACGCCGGCGTCGTTCCTCCGTTCCATCCAAACGTTGAGTTCGTTGCACCATAGAACTTCTGTTTGTTTCGGGAGTATTCGAAAAGTCCGGTCCTATTTTCCCAGGGGTTTGGACAAAGGGGAACAAGAGGGGGAAACACGGGTAGGAAAAGTCCATCGCGTTTCGCCCAGACCTGATCAAGCTCTGGACCATCGGTAAAGGCCAACGGTCGACCGCCGACAGGCTGCCGGGTGGTGAAGAAACTCCGGGAGGGCTCCCCCAACGCGGTGGACCTCATCCGCGCGGGGGACGTGGCCGTGGTCATCAACACGGGGTATTCGGGCACGGCCTTGCGGGACGGCTTCCACATCCGCCGGGCCGCGGTGGAGCGGGGCATCCCCTGCTTTACTTCGATCGATACCGTACGTGCCCTGGTGGAGGCGCTGGAAAAAGCCAGTCGTGGGTACTCCGTACGACCGATACGGGCCTATCGCATAGGAGCCACGGCACCGTGATGTCCCGGTCAGGGGCTCCATTCGTCGTGGACGATGGCTACCAGCCACCAACCCCGGGGTGCACGAGGGTCGGGAAGGAAGACCAGGCGCAGGCTGCGCCAGTCCAGGCCACCGTATTGTTCACTTCCGGGGATGTGGAATTCCACCACCTGGCTGCCGGGGAAGAACTCCTGGTGGTTGTCAATGATGTTCCCCGCGCCCTGACGCACGTTCACCCCCAACCGCGCCTTTTCCCAGTAAGGAGCATCATACACGTAGCGCTCCACGTACGCCGCGAAGGTCAAGGCGATGGGACGTCCGGTGCCCGGTTCGGTTCCCCAAACATACGTGATAGGGTTGTCGAGGGCGTTGGGGAGTCCGTCGGCGGTGAAACGCGGGTCTTCGTCGCTCAAATAGGCGTCGGGCGAGAAGCGCACACCCTGTTCAGGGTGCACGCCCCGAGCGATCGCGGTCCAGTCGTGACGCTGGAGCGCGCAGAGTATCTCCAGGGCCACCGCCGCCAGCGCCCGTTCCCTCACCAGCCGGAGGTCGGCGTGGAAGCGTTCCCCACCGGGACATGGAGGCGTGGGGGACGCGGTGGGCCTGGGTCGGGGTGTCATGGAAGGAAGGACACGCGAGGTCGGGGTTGCGGACGTCGAGGGCGAAGGAGGAGCCGACGTGGGGTTACGGGGCACCAGCCAGGCACATCCGAGAAGCAACACCAGGGACCACCAGAACCGAGGATAGAACA
>WFUL01000282.1 GCA_015484985.1 Anaerolineales bacterium
AGGGGTGTCCTTCACCGTCTATCCAGGCGAGGCCGTGGCCATCATGGGGCCCTCTGGCTCGGGCAAGTCGACGTTGATGAACATTCTGGGGTGCCTGGACAAACCCACGCGGGGCGAGTACTACCTGGACGGCCAGCGGGTCTCCGATTTGAAGGACGACGAGCTGGCCCTCATCCGCAATCGCAAGGTGGGCTTCGTGTTCCAGACCTTCAACCTGCTGCCCCGGATGTCGGCTTTGGAGAACGTGGCTCTGCCTTTGCGCTACGCGGGGGTGCTGCGAGGTGCCCGCGAGCGGGCCCGGGAGGCCCTGGAAAGGGTGGGGTTGGGCGACCGTCTTCACCACCGTCCCAACGAGCTCTCGGGCGGCCAGCAACAACGGGTGGCCATTGCCCGGGCCATCATCAACAATCCCAGCATCATCCTGGCCGACGAGCCCACAGGCAACCTGGATTCCCGCACCGGCCGCGAAATCATGGACCTCCTGCTCACGTTGAATCGGGAGCAGGGGACCACCCTCATCGTGGTCACCCATGACCCCGAGGTCGCCCACATGATGCAGCGCATCCTCCACATCCGGGACGGACGTCTGCTCCGGGAAGAACGGACCGGGACTCGCTGACCCCGTTGAGGGACCCAAGGAGACCGCCCATGCTCAGCACGCTGTACCTGGCCATCACCGAGGCTTTGCGAAGTCTGGCGGCCAACAAGTTGCGCTCCTTCCTCACCATTCTGGGCATCGTCATCGGCGTGGCCGCGGTCATCGCCCTCCTGGCCCTGGGACGGGGCGCACAAAAAATCATCACCGAGAACATTCAGGGCCTGGGGACCAACCTCATCCTGGTGGGGCCGGGCAATCCACAACGGGACCCGGCCGCGCAGCTCAACATTCCCCCGCTTAAACTGGCCGATGCATACGCCTTGCAGGACCCTCAAGCCGCGCCTTCCCTCCAATACGTCGTACCCTTGTTACGCCGCAGTGTACGGGTGCGGTACGGGGACAAGACCTACACCACGTTGGTGTTCGCGGTGACCCCCGAGTACCGCATCGTCCGGAATTACAACGTCATCGAGGGCACCTTCCTAACCGAAGAGCACCTGCTCAACCGCGCATCGGTGGCGGTCATCGGGCCGGAACTGGCCAAGATACTCTTTGGACGAGACCACGACGTGGTGGGTACGACCATCTTTGTACAGGGTTATCCCTTCCGGGTCATTGGTGTACTGGAGTATAAAGGTGCAGCTGGTTTTGGGGGTACCCAGGACGATCGGGCCGTCATCCCCCTGACCACAGCCTACGCGCGCTTGTTTCCTGAAGACCGGGGTAAGGTGGACGTCATCTTGGCCTCGGCTGTATCACCGGACCGCATTGACGCGGCCCAGGAAGAAATTCGCCAAATCCTGCGAGTACGACGACGCCTACGTCCTGGCGAGGAGGACGATTTCACCATCTTCACCCAGCAGGAGTTCTTGCAAATCTTCCAGGTCATCACCGGCGTGCTCACCATCTTCCTGGGGGGCATCGCGGCCATTTCCCTGCTCGTAGGCGGCATCGGGATTATGAACATCATGCTGGTGAGCGTGACGGAACGCACCCGAGAAATCGGCTTACGAAAGGCCCTGGGCGCGCGCAAACGGGACATTCTCATCCAGTTCCTGGTGGAAGCCGTGGTCTTAAGCCTGGTGGGTGGTCTCCTGGGCATCCTTCTGGGATGGGGTATTGCCCGGGGGGTGGAACTGGTCGCGACCCGCTTCGACACCACCCTGCCCGCGGTGGTGGACCTTCAAGCCATCCTGCTGGCCACCCTGTTCTCCGCCGCGGTGGGCATCTTCTTCGGCTTCTATCCGGCCAATCGAGCCGCGAATCTTGAACCTGTGGAGGCCCTTCGATATGAGTGAGTCCTTTGTAGGCACCCCATACCACAAGCACACCCAGTGGGAAGGTTACGACGCCATCGTGATTGGGTCGGGCATCGGTGGCCTGACCGCGGCCGTACTCCTGGCCAAGTACGGCGGATGGCGGGTGCTGGTCCTGGAACGACATTACACCGCGGGTGGCTT
Organism: Anaerolineales bacterium; assembly: GCA_015484985.1. GTDB lineage: Bacteria > Chloroflexota > Anaerolineae > Anaerolineales > DRMV01 > S139-71. The sequence continues at coordinate 2,059 of WFUL01000282.1, forward strand.
CACCCACACATTTACCCGCAAGGGCTTCGAGTGGGATGTGGGCGTCCATTACATCGGCGAGGTGCTGCGTCCCGAGTCCCTGACCGCCCGGCTCTTCCACGTAGTGACCGGAGGACGAATACGGTGGGCTTCCCTGGGGGAGGTGTACGACCGCATCGTGGTGGGCGACACGGTGGTGGATTTCCCTGCCGGTCGCGAGGCCTGGCGGGAAGCCCTGTTGGAACACTTCCCCCATGAAGCCCGGGGGCTGGACGCCTACATCCAGGCCGTCCGGGAGGCCACGCGGGCGTCCCTGCGCTACTTCCTGGCCAAAGCCCTCCCCTTACCGATGAAGGGCGTGCCCGAAAGGCTGCTCCTGAAGGGCTTCTACCGATATGCGGACCGCACCACCCGAGAGGTACTGGCGGGGTTCATCCAAGACCCCATCCTGCAAACCATGCTCACGGGGCAGTATGGCGATTATGGGCTCCCACCGGGTCAGTCGAGTTTCGTCATGCAAGCCATGTTGGCCCGGCATTATTGGAACGGCGCGGCCTATCCCGTTGGAGGCACGTCGGTATTGGCCCGGGAAGCCACCCGGGAGCTGACTTCCCTGGGAAGCGCGGTGGTGGTTCGGGCCGAGGTGGAACGCCTCGTGCTGGACGACCGGGGTCGCGCGGTGGGCGTGCGTCTGACCAACGGCCACGTCATCCATGCCCCGCGCGTCATCAGCGACGCGGGCTTTGCCACCACTTTCCTGCGTTTGCTCCCCCAGGACCATCCCATACGCCAACAAGCCCAGCAGGTCGTCCAGCGTGTGGGTCTCTCCATGGCCCACCTGAACCTCTACGTGGGCCTGGATGCCGACGACCGTACCCTGGACCTTCCCAAGCACAACATCTGGGTCTATCCCGGTCCGGACCACGATGCCCATATGGCTCGCTACCTGTCGGACCCGGAGGCACCCTTGCCTCTGGTTTTCATCTCCTTTGGTTCGGCCCGGGACCCTGACTTCCCCCGCCGCTATCCTGGTCGGGCCACCCTCCAGGTCATCACACCAGCCCGCTGGGAATGGTTCCAGCGCTGGGCCGACCGCCCCTGGCAACGTCGCGGGGAAGATTACGAAGCCCTCAAGGCCCGTTTTACCGAACGTCTGCTCGCGGTTTTGTATCGCATGGTTCCGCAAGTGAAAGGCCACGTCGTGCACGCCGAACTTTCCACCCCCTTGAGCACCGTACACTTCACCGGCCATCCGCAAGGGGCCATCTACGGTCTCAACCACAACCCGGCCCGCTTCCGGGAGCCCATGCTGCGCCCTCAGACGTCCATACCCGGCCTGTACCTCACGGGCGCGGATGTCGCCACCGCGGGTGTGGCCGGAGCCCTGTCCGGTGGGCTCCTGACGGCCAGCTATCTGCTCAAACGCAATCTGGCCACGGCCGTGCGCCAGGGAGCATAGGAGACATGGTGCGAACCTACCGGGGACTCGGGGTGTTCTGGGCCATAGCCCTAGGGTTCGCCCTGTTAGTGGGATGCCAGCAGGAGAAGACTGCCCAGGTCTTGAGAAATGCCGAACTCACACCCTTTGCCCTGACCCAGACCGCTTACGTACAGGCCTTGCGGGCGCAGAAAACCGCCACGGCTGGCGACCTGCTCACGTCATCCCCAACCTCCACGCCCTCATCCCCGTTTCCGGGGACGCGTGCCCCCACCATCTCCCTCACGCCTACCCCATCCCTATCGCCGACCGCCCCGACCGCGGTGCCGGCGACCGTCACAGGCAATCTGTACTGTCGGGAAGGCCCGGCCCCTTACTATCGGGCCGTCGCCCTCCTGGAGCCGGGACAACGGGTGCAAGTGGTTGGGCAGAATCCCGTGTACTACGCCTATCGCCTGGTGGCCCTGCCTTCAGGTGCAACTTGCTGGGCCTGGGTCCGTTGGCTGGACGCCCAGGGCCCAGAGGAGGCTCTTCCTCGGGTCACTCCCCCTCCTCCACCTCCAGGGGCCTTCTCCCTGCCCCGTCAGTATCCCACCATGAGCCCTTTCTGTCCGGCCTTCTTCGCGCCAGCCCTTTTAGTCCAGGTGAAAAATCTGACGGCCACACCCCTTCGCTCTATGGACGTGTACATTGAAGTCCTGGACACAGGGGCCGTCTACCACACCTATACCCCCGAAGGCATTCCCACCTGCGCCAAGGTGCGCACCCAACTCCAGGGGTATGAGCGGGCGACCCTGGCCTTTCGAACGCCCGTAGACCTGACGGACAGGCGCGTACGCCTTATCCTCAAAGCCTGCACCCAACCCCATTTCCAGGGTGCTTGCGTTTCGTACGCCGTTGTGTGGACCATCGAACCTCCGCCGCGGATTCCCCTGCCCTTCCCCCGACCATAAGGGGCAATCGGGTGCACGCAGATGTTGCTGAAATCAGCTGATCCTTTATGGACCGAAAGTTTGGACCACCTCTGCAAGCGGGCCTTTTCCTTTTGGAACGCACAGGTC
>WFUL01000283.1 GCA_015484985.1 Anaerolineales bacterium
GGACTTGGAAGGCCGTACCAGAACCACCGCGGTGATGAGGCCGGTGAGTTCGTCACAAGCCCGCAGGGTCTTCTCCATCAAAGTTTCGGGCTGAACGCCCGTGCGTTCCGGCGCGTGGCTCAAAATCGCCCGGCAGATGACCTCGGGTACACCCCGCTGACGAAGAATCTCCACGCCCTTGATGGGGTGTTCGTCCAGGTTGGGGTGGATTTCCCAGTCGAAATCGTGCAACAGGCCGGTGATGCCCCAGAGGTCTGGGTCCTCGCCAAATTTTTCCGCGTAGTAGCGCATGCAGGCTTCCACGGCCAGAAGGTGGCGTTTGAGGGAGTCGGTTTTGACGAATTCTTCCACCAGGGCCCATGCCTGTTCGCGGTTCATGTCACGGGTCCTCCGCGATGTGGGAGTGATGTTTCGTTGTGGTGTGTGGCTCCGGGGTGGGTCCCGGAGAGCGGACAGGGATGGTACCTCTATTATACCCGCTTTTCAGCCTTCCACGACGAAATCGAAGGCCAGGAAGGAAGCCGTTCCGAACAGGATGTTGTACACCACCAGCAGGTTCACCCAGGTGCGAATTTCACTCCAGGGGTTCCCCAACAGGAATCCCTCGGAAGCCCGAACCGCGGCCACGATGATGGGCAGGATGAGGGGAAAGAGGAGGAGGGGGAGGAGGATGTCGCGCGTGCGGGCCTGAACGGTCATGGTAGCGATGAGGGTGCCCACCGCGATGTAGCCCACGAAGCCCAGGAAGAGCACCAAAAGGAAACCGGGGTGCAGCAGGGAGACGTTGTACAGCGCGCTGTACACGGGAATCACAATGGCCGCGGTGACGAAAAGGAACACCAAATTGGCCAGGGCTTTGCCCAAATAGAGCGCCCCCCGGTCCACCGGGGCCAGGAGGAGGCCCTCAAGGCACTGATTCTCCCGTTCCATGCTCAGGGAGCGGTTCAGTCCCAGGGTGCCCGCGAAGGCGAAGAGGGTCCAGAGCACGCCCACGGCCACCCGTTGCTGGGCCCGGGGGTCGAATTCCAGGGCGAAGTCGAAGATGAAAATGACCAACAGGGCGAAGGTCCATTGCGCGGTGAGGATTTCCCGACTGCGCCATTCGGCAATCAGGTCCTTGAGGAAGACGGCCCAGGCGGCCTTCCAAAACGAGGTTCCGGTGTTCATACGCGCTCCTCAGGCACAGGGGTCGTGACGTGGGTGTCGTACCAGTCCTGCAAAGTCTGGATGGTGAGCCCGTGGTTGGGAAGCGAGGCGGTGATGCGCCCGCGGTGAAGCAGGTCGAACCGCGTGGCCAGGGGGAGCACGCGGGGGAAGTCGTGGGAAGTGAGGACCAGGGTGCGTCCTTGTTGGGCCAACTCGTGCAGAATGTCCGTCAGCGTCGCCGCGCCCTCCTGGTCCAGGCCGGTGAAGGGCTCGTCGAAGAGAAGCAATGGCGGGTCAATGAGGAGCACCCGGGCCAGGGCCAAGCGTTGCTGCATACCCCGGGAGAAGGTGCGCACCGGGTCCCGACGTCGGGCGAGCAGACCCACCTGTTCCAGCAGGGCGTGGATGCGGGCTTCGGCATCGGGCACCTGGTACAAACGAGCGAAGAAGCGTAGGTTCTGTTCCGCGCTCAAGTCAGGATACAGGAAGGTGGCATGGCCCAGGTAGCCGATGCGTTGCCGGGCCTGGGTGGCTTCCTGGGGAAGACGGGCACCGGCCACCTGCACGCGACCACCCTGGAACCGGGTGAGGGTGGCCAGAATGCGGAGCAGGGTGGTCTTGCCCGCTCCGTTGGGCCCTAAAAGGACCACCACCTGACCCGACTCCACCGTCCAGTCCAGGCCGCGCAGGACCCAGCGATATCCAAAGCGTTTCATCAAGCCGCGCACGTCCACCATCAGCGATGTCATGTCGGGTACTCCTGCGGGAAAGAAAAAAACGGGGCGACATATGTCGCCGCCCCGAAAAGATTCACCGGTGGATGGCTTCGTCCGAGTCGAGCCTCCAGGGTGCGCTTGGATAATACGGCCGCGAGGAAGAGGTCATGAGGATGTTGGCTCATTCAACGGGCTCCATAGGAGATGTCCAGGATTTTGACCTGGATGGCGCCGGCGGGGGTTTCCACCGTGACCACTTCACCTTTTCGTTTCCCGATAAGCGCTCGACCCATGGGGGATTCGTGGGAGATTTTGCCGTTGTGTGGGTCGGCCTCCGTAGGGCCGACGATGAGGTACGTTTCCGGCGGATAGCCGTCTTCCTGAATGGTTACCCGAGCCCCCAGGTCGACCACGTCCTTGTGGGTGGTTTCGTCGATGATGACCGCGTAGCGCAGAATGGTTTCCAATTCTTGAATGCGCCCCTCAACGAACCCCTGCTCTTCTTTGGTGGCAATGTAGTCCGCGTTCTCCGAAAGGTCCCCCATCTGAATCGCCGAGCGCAGACGTTCGGCCAGTTCTTTTCGCTTGACGGTCTTCAGGTATTCCAGTTCCTGTCGAAGTTTCTCATATCCCTCACGCGTGAGATGGAACGTGGGCTTCTGGTTGTTGTTCTTGCGACTCCGCCGCGCCATGGTTTCCCTCCCGTCACCCAAAATCAAAAACACATCCACTTCTCGCCATTTCTCCCGGGCGAGGGGCTTTCCCCATTGTACGAGTTTTCGGGAGGGGGAGCAAGATGGCATTTGCGTGAGTCCCTTTCCCTTGCAGGTCCCATATTCTCCCCACCGAAGGCACCAGAAGCGCGTACAATAGGGGCAACGCATTTCCCCGGTGGGAGAAAGGGTCCATGCTGGCGAAACGCATCATTCCATGCCTGGATATTCGAGACGGGCGCGTGGTCAAAGGGGTGAAGTTTGTGAACCTGCGGGACGCGGGCGACCCGGTGGAGCAGGCCAGGCGGTACGAGGCCGAAGGCGCGGACGAGTTGGTCTTCCTGGACATCTCCGCCACACCCGAAGGGCGGGCAACGACGGTGGAATTGGTCGCGCGCGTGGCCGCGCAGGTCTTCATGCCTTTTACCGTAGGCGGAGGTATTCGCACCGTGGAGGACATTCGGCGACTGCTCCTGGCGGGTGCAGATAAAGTGAGCGTCAACTCGGCCGCGGTGCGTCATCCGGATTTGCTCACCGAAGCCGCGGAGCGCTTTGGAAGCCAGTGCATTGTGCTGGCCATCGACGCCAAGCGGGTTTCGGGCCCGGGCGAGCCGCCTCGTTGGGAGGTGTACATCAGCGGTGGTCGGGTGCCCACCGGTTTGGACGCGGTGGAGTGGGCCGTGGAAGGGGTACGGCGAGGCGCGGGGGAGATTCTCCTGACCAGCATTGATGCCGATGGCACGTTGCAGGGGTATGACCTGGAACTCACCAGGGCCATCGTGGAGGCCGTTTCGGTGCCGGTAATTGCCTCCGGAGGTGCGGGCAAGCCCGAACACTTCGCCCAGGTGTTGCGGGACGCAGGCGCCGATGCGGCCCTGGCGGCCTCCCTGTTCCACGATGGTGTGCTCTCCATCCCCGACCTCAAAGCCTATCTCCATCGAGAAGGTATCCCGGTACGGCTGGTGGAGCCCGTTTCTGGGGGTTGATGCCCGAGGTCGAGGTTCACTCGAAGGCAAGAGGAGGAAGGCATGGGCCTTTCCATGGACGACCTTCGTTTTGACGAGCAGGGTCTGATGCCGGCGATTGTGCAGGACGCGCGCACGGGCCAGGTCCTCATGCTGGCGTATATGAATCGCGAAGCCCTGGAGCGTACCCTGGCGACAGGGGAAACCCATTTCTGGTCCCGGAGCCGAAACACCTTGTGGCACAAAGGGGCGACTTCGGGGAACACGCAGCGGGTGGTGGAAATTCGCGTGGATTGCGACAACGACACCCTCTTGGTGCTGGTCGAGCCGCGCGGGCCCGCCTGCCATACCGGGCACACGGCCTGTTTCTATCGCACCTTTCCCCAGGGGGAGCTGCGGGAGCGGGACACCTTCCCCCAGGTGCTCGTCCGTCCCGCAAAAGATGCCTGACCTTCACCTCTTTTCCAAAAGGAGCGGTTCCATGGATGTCCTGACCGAACTCTATCGGGTGCTGGAGGACCGCAAGGAACACCCTCGCCCCGAATCCTACACCGCCCGTCTGTTGGCTCAGGGCCAGACGGAAATCCTCAAGAAAATCGGGGAGGAGGTCATCGAGGTGCTTTTAGCGGCCCAGTACCAGGACGACCAGCGGCTGGTCGAAGAAGTGGCCGACCTGACCTACCATGTATTGGTCCTGCTGGTGGCTCGTGGCATTCCCCTGGAGCGCATCGCCCAGGAATTGGAGCGACGGCGACGATGAGGGTGCTCTTGCTGGACCTGGACGGCGTGCTGGTAGAACCCCGGGGCTACCGGGTCTCGACCCGGGCTACGGTGGCCTGGTTTTACGAGCAATGGGGCTGGCGGGCCCCGCTACCTGATGAGGGCGATATGGCCGCCTTCGAGGCCTTTGGCATCACCAGCGAATGGGATATGGTACCCCTGATGCTGGCCTGGGTCGTGGAGGCCTTCCTGCGCCATTATGGGCCGGAGGATTTGCCGTCCCATCTCTTCCCCCCGGTGGACGCCCGTCCCCCAACCCGACGCATCGGCGTGCATCCCGGACCTTTTCGAGAGGTTCCTCCACGCGTCGTCCCGTTCCTTCGTGAGGACATGGAGCCTGCCCAGGCCCTTTACCTGGCCTTGCAGGAACGTCCCGAGGAAACGCCGTTCCCCCGGCTGGCCCGTACGTCCTGGGCCGAGGGGCTCCTGAACGGGACGCGCGATGTGGTCCATGCCCCGACCACCTTCATCTTTCAGAACTACGCCCTGGGTTCGCGAGGTTTTGAAGAAACCTACGGCGTGCCGGCTCGGGTAGCCACGCCTTCCCTGCTGGCCCGGGAGGACCGTGCCTTGCTTTCTCCCGAGAGTGCGGCTGCGTTGTGGGCGGGTCATCGTTCAGGGCGCTGGCGGCTGACGGTCTTCACCCGACGTCCGACCCGGCCACCCCAGGCGGGGATGGGGTATCCCCCGGAGGCCGAACTGGCCCTGGAGCGAGTGGGTCTTCCCCACGCACCGGTTTTGGGACAGGGTCACTTGGCCCTCTGGGCGCAAGGTCGGGGCCTGAACTACGAGGCGGTCATGAAGCCCGCGGCCGTGCATCCGCTGGCGGCCCTGCTGGTGGCCCTGGGGGTCCCATGGGAAGCGGCCTTGAACGCGGCGTACGCGTTTTTGCAGGACGCGGGCCCACGTCCTGACCCGCCTGGAGGATGGCCTGCGCATCTGGAGGTGGTGGTCCTGGAGGACGCGTCGGTGGGGATACAGGCGGTGGCGCGCGCCATCAACGCATTGCGTCGTCACGGCGTCGCAGTGGTGGGGCGTTTCTTTGGGGTGGCGCAAGACCCGGTCAAGGTGCGCGCGTTGCGGGAGGTAGGGGCCCAGGTGTTCCCCACTCCAGATGAAGCCCTGCGCGCGGCCGGCGTGCTTCCCTGACGTGGAGCCCCAAGATTTTCCCGATACATGGAGGCGGTTCCGTGGAAGATGAGCCCGTGACCCAGTCCCGCCGAATCCATGCCACGGACCCGGCCTCGCCTGTGCCGACGTGGCGGGTGGTGGCCGTGGGGTGGTGGGCCCTGTTCATGGCCGTAATGCAGGCGTGCCGTGGGGCCTTGTGGGTGGGCTTACAGGAGACCTGGAAGGAGGTGCCCATGCAGGTTTCACCCTGGGCGCTGGCCGCGATGAGTTTCCTGTGGGCCATGATTTTCGGGGTATGGACCTGGGGTTGGTGGACGCGACGTTCATGGGCCTGGAAGGCTTTTCCGGGGGTAGTTGTGGGATACCTGGGTTATCAATGGTTCGACCGCCTGGTGCTCAGTGCTTCGCCTCTGGTGGCCCGGGATACCCCCTTCGCCCTCTTCCGTACCCTGGTGGCGGTTGGATTCGTGCTATGGGTATGGCGGCACCCTCCAAGCCGCGCCTGTTTCGGCCGACGGGAGCGGTGAGTCCGGCCTCTTGCCGAGAGCGCCGCATTTTTGACGTGAATAATGACACTTTTTCCCGGTAAGGCGGCGGAGGATGGTACAATCCTCTACATCCCGGGCCGTTGGCGGCTGTGGGAGGCAAGGAGCGCGTCGGGAACCTGGTCATTGGGGTTAATGTGGTGGGTGCTTCGACCCTCGTACGCATGTCCTGTGCCGGGAAGCATCCACGCCAATCAAACGATGGAGTGAGGGCATGAAGTACGAAACCATTGAGGAAAAACTTCAGCGCTTGCGAGACCTGAAAGCCCAGGCCCTGCAAGGGGGTGGGCCGGAACGCATCGAACGTCAGCACAAAGCCGGCAAACTTACGGCCCGGGAGCGGCTGGACCTGTTGTTGGATAAAGGGTCCTTCCGGGAACTGGACATGTTCGTGACCCATCGGGCGACGCGCTTCGGTATGGACAAGCGGGAATACCTGGGTGATGGTGTGGTCACCGGATGGGGCACCATTGACGGTCGCCTGGTCTTCGTGTACGCCCAGGATTTCACGGTGATGGGGGGAAGTCTGGGCGAGGCCCATGCCCGCAAAATCGTCAAGGTGCTGGACCTGGCCCTTCAGAACGGCGCGCCGGTCATCGGCATCAACGACTCCGGTGGGGCCCGTATTCAGGAGGGGGTGGACGCCCTGGGCGGTTACGGGGAAATCTTCTATCGCAACACCATTGCTTCGGGCGTGATTCCCCAAATCGCCGCCATCATGGGACCTTGCGCCGGGGGCGCGGTGTACTCGCCAGCGTTGATGGACTTCATTTTCATGGTACGGGGCACTTCGTATATGTTCATCACCGGTCCCGAGGTGGTGAAAGCCGTGACCCATGAGGAGGTCACGTTTGAAGAACTGGGCGGCGCGGATATCCATGCGGAGAAGTCCGGTGTGGCCCATGTGGTGGCCGATAGCGAGGCCGATGTGTTGTATCTCATTCGCAAATTGTTGCGTTATCTTCCCCAAAACAATCTGGAAGACCCACCGTACATGGACACCGGGGACGACCCCCTTCGGGAAGACCCGGAACTGGACACCCTGGTTCCTACAGACCCTTCCAAGCCCTATGATGTGCGGGACGTGATTCGACGCGTGGTGGATAACGGTGAGTTCTTTGAAATCCATGAGACCTTTGCTTCCAACATCGTGGTGGGCTTTGCCCGCTTGGGAGGGTATAGTGTGGGCATTGTGGCCAACCAACCCTCGGTATTGGCCGGCGTGCTGGACATTGACGCCTCGGAGAAAGCGGCCCGTTTCGTGCGTTTCTGTGATGCCTTCAACATCCCCATCGTCACCTTCGTAGACGTGCCGGGTTTCATGCCAGGGACCGCGCAGGAGCATGGGGGCATCATTCGCGCCGGGGCCAAGTTGCTGTACGCCTATAGCGAAGCCACGGTACCGAAACTGACGGTCGTACTGCGAAAAGCCTACGGTGGCGCGTACGACGTGATGAGCAGTAAACATCTGCGGGCGGACATCAACTTCGCCTGGCCCACGGCGGAAATCGCGGTCATGGGGCCGGAAGGCGCGGTCAAAATCGTCTTTCGCAAGGAAATCGCCCGGGCCGAGGACCCGCAAGCGAAACAGGATGAGCTGGTGGCTCAGTATCGCCAGGAGTTCGCCCATCCCTACATCGCGGCCGCTCGGGGGTACATTGACGACGTCATCGTACCCCGCTCCACCCGTCCTCGGCTCATCAACGCCTTGCACATGCTGGCCAATAAGCGGGTGACCCACCCGCCGAAGAAACACGGAAACATCCCGTTGTGATTTTCGTAAAAGTGGATTTGTGGAATTCGTATGCGGGAATGGAGAGGTGGTGCTATACTATAGCGTGATGTCCGGCCTGGTTTGATTCACGAGAAGTGTTCCCGGAATACCGGGAAGAGTCTTGGGGAACCTTGCACACAGGAGTTCGTGGCATGCTCTGGCAATATGTCCCGATAGCGATTCTCATCGTGCTGGCCACAGGGTTGGCCTTTGCCATTGTGCTCATGGCCCACATGTTGGGACCTTCCAAGCCCACCCATCGCAAGATGATGCCGTACGAGTCGGGCATGGTTCCCATTGGGCCTGGTATGCGACGGCAGCCCATTCGTTTCTATCGCATCGCCATGTTGTTCCTCCTGTTCGACATCGAGGTCATTTTCCTGCTTCCCTGGGCCGTGGTATCGAGAAAGTTGGGCCTGTTTGGTTTTATTGAGGTGACCATTTTCGTGCTCATTCTTCTGGTCGGCTACCTCTATGCATGGAAAGGAGGAGCGTTGGAATGGGTGTAGAAACGAAATTGGGGCAAATGGGGGTGGTCACCACCACCCTGGAAGAGGCTGTGAATTGGGCTCGCACCCGGGCCATGTGGCCCTTGCTCTTTGGTCTGGCCTGCTGCGCGATTGAGATGATGGCGACCGCAGCGTCGCATTATGATATGTCCCGTTTCGGGATGGAGCTCATGCGGCCCAGTCCGCGCCAGGCGGACCTGATGATTGTGGCCGGGCGGGTGACCCGCAAGATGGCCCCCGTCCTGCGCCGCCTGTACGACCAGATGACCGAGCCCAAATGGGTCATTGCCATGGGCGATTGCGCCTCTTGTGGCGGTGTGTTCAACAACTACGCGGTTCTGCAAGGGGTGGATGAAGTGGTTCCGGTGGATGTGTACGTGGCCGGATGCCCACCCCGTCCGGAGCAGCTCATCCATGGCATCTTGACCCTGCACAACAAGATTATGGCCAGCAAGCCTTTGCGCCAGGGGTAACGTCCCGCGACCGCAAAGTTGACGTGACGTAAGGAGGCCGTGCATGGAACAGTATCTGGAGCTGGTGGTCAACGACCTACGAGAGCGCTTCCAGGTAGAGGTGGAGACCTTTCGGGATGAGGTCTCCGTCTTCGTGCGACCCGAGCAGATTGTGGAGGTTTGTCAAACGTTGCGGGATGAGTACAACTTCGATTTCCTGGCGGATTTGACCGCGGTGGACTACTGGCCGCAGCAGGAACCCCGGTTCCATGTGGTCTATCAACTCTACTCTTACCTGCACAATGTGTCCCTGCGTCTGCGGGTGCCTGTACAGGGGGAAACGCCCTCTCTGCCCACCGTGGAGGGGGTGTATCCCAACGCTAATTGGTACGAGCGGGAAGTGTGGGACATGTTCGGGATTCACTTTGATGGGCATTCGGACCTGCGGCGCATCCTCATGCCCTTCGACTGGGTGGGGCATCCTTTGCGCAAGGATTATCCCCTGGGCTATGAGGAGCCCCAATACACCTTCAATTTCCACGATATCGAACGCAAGAAACGACGTCCACGTGAGTGAGCGCCAGAGGTTTTACGGGAGGCCGCGATGCTTCAACAAATGGAAATCACCGTGGATGAACTCCGTCATCTCTTCACCGAACGGGCCCGGGCAGGGGAAACCATGATTCTCAACATGGGCCCCCAGCACCCCTCCACCCACGGCGTGCTGCGGCTCATGTTGGAATTGGATGGCGAGGTCGTCGTCAATTGTGTACCGGATATCGGCTTCCTGCACACCGGTGTGGAAAAGAACATGGAGGCCAAGAATTACATCAAGGCCGCGGTCATGGTGGACCGGCTGGATTACCTTAACACCATGGGGAACAATCTGGTCTACGCCCTGGCCGTGGAAAAGCTGGTGGGCATTCAAGACCAAATCCCCGAACGGGCCCTGGTCATCCGTACCATCCTGGTGGAACTCCAGCGGATTGCCTCCCACCTGGTGTGGCTGGGGACCCACGCGCTGGACCTGGCGGCCATGTCCGTCTTCCTGTACTGCTTCCGCGAGCGGGAGCTGATTCTGGAGATTTTCGAACTGGTTTCCGGCCAGCGCATGATGACCACCTACATTCGCCCGGGGGGGCTCTGGCGGGATGTGCCCGAGGACTTTTACGACGCGGTCAAGCAGTTCATCGATTACTTCCCCCGCCGCATTGACCAGTACGAGGCCCTGCTCACCGACAACCCCCTGTTCAAGCAGCGCACCGTGGGCATCGGCGTGCTCAAGAAGGAAGATGCCATCCGCTGGGGCGCGACGGGCCCGGTGCTGCGGGGCTCGGGCATCAAATACGACATCCGCAAGGCCCGGCCGTACCTGATTTACGACGCCCTGGATTTCGACATCCCGGTGCGGGAGGAAGGCGACGTCTATGCCCGGTACCTGGTGCGCATGGAAGAGATGCGCCAGTCCTTGAAGATTGTGCGCCAGGCCCTGGAGTGGCTCAAGAAGACCGAGGGCCAGCCGGTGCGCACTCCCAACCGGAAATTCGTGCCGCCGCCCAAGTCGGAACTGGCCCACAGCATGGAGGCGGTCATCCATCACTTCAAGTACTGGACCGAGGGTTTCAAGGCTCCCAAAGGCGCGGTGTACGTGGCGGTGGAATCCCCGCGCGGAGAACTGGGCGTGTACCTGGAAGGCAACGGCGGCCCCAAGCCCCACCGGGTGCACTTCCGCACGCCTTCTTTCGCGAACTTGCAGTTGCTCCCCCTGCTGGCCAAGGGGCACATGGTCGCGGACCTGGTGGCCATTATCGGGAGCATTGACATCGTGTTGGGTGATGTGGATCGGTAGTGGGGCGGACCGCAGTCGGCGGTCCGCAGTCAGCGGAGGAGCAGGATGGGTGAGGTGGACATGGTTCGGGAAGTATGGGCGCCGGTAGCCCAGTTGTTCCCGCATTGTGGACCCCGACCGAGGCACCATCGAGGTGTATACCCTGGAGCGGGCCGTATACCGTCCCCTGGGGGTGTGGCGCAAAGGCCAGAAGGCCCGTTCCGCCCTGCTTCAGGGCTTTGAAGTCGCCGTGGACGACATCCTCTCCTTCTGATGGAGGGTTTCGATGAACGCCTTCTATGAACGTCATAAAGAAAAAATCGAGCGCATCCTGGCGAAATATCCCCCAGAGCACAAACGTTCGGCTATGCTGCCTTTGCTCTACCTGGCCCAGCGTGACCGGGGCTACATCACCCGGGAGGATATGGCCCAGATTGCGGAAATCCTGGGTGTCTCCGTGACCGAAGTGGACGGCGTGGTGGGTTTCTACACCCTGCTCCATGATAAGCCCGGAGGCAAATACCGCATCCAGGTATGTACGGACCTGCCCTGCGCCCTGCGCGGCGCGGAGCAATTCCTCCATCAACTGGAGGAAGCCCTGGGCATCAAGGCCGGCGAGACCACGCCAGACGGGCTGATTACCCTGGAAGAAGTGATGTGCATTGCCGCCTGCGATAAGGCCCCGGTCTTCCAGGTACAAACAGGCGAGGGCCTGACCTATTACGAGAACATGGACCTGGAGAAAACCCTGGCCCTTATTGAGCAGTGGCGTCGAGCTGAAGACGCCCCCTCCCAGAACGGAGGCCGTCCTACTGGCTCGGAATCCACGACCATCAACCAACAATCATCGACCAACAACCCGTGACGACCATCCCTGGAGGATGCCATGCCCGAGAAACACCTGCTCCTGCGTCACCGCGACATCCCGGACATTCACGAACTGGAGGTCTACCGCAAGCACGGCGGATTTGAGGCCTTCCGCAAGGCCATCACCCAAATGACCCCGGACGAGGTCACGGAGGAGGTCAAGAAATCGGGCTTGCGGGGCCGGGGTGGCGCGGGGTTCCCCACCGGCCTCAAGTGGTCCTTCATGGACAAGAAAAACTGGCCCCACTACGTGGTGGCCAACGCGGACGAGTCCGAGCCCGGCACCTTCAAGGACCGGGAAATCATGGAGCGGAATCCCTTCCAGTTTCTGGAAGGGGTGGCCATTGCCGCGTACGCGGTGCAGGCCAACCGGGCCTATATCTATCTGCGCGGGGAGTTTTGGCAGGTGGCCGCGTGGCTGGACCGCAAGATTGCCGAAATGGAGGCCGCGGGCCTGCTGGGCGACAACCTCTTCGGGACGGATTATTCCCTGCGCATCTACACTCACCTGGGTGCCGGTGCCTACATCTGCGGTGAGGAAACCGCGCTGCTGGAATCCCTGGAAGGCAAGCGGGGAATGCCCCGATTGCGCCCTCCCTTTCCCCCCAGTTACGGCCTGTACGGCAAACCCACGGTGGTGAACAACGTAGAAACCCTGACCAACGTGCCCCTTATCATCGAGCGCGGTGCGGACTGGTACCGAACCATTGGCACGGAAAAAAGCACCGGTCCCAAGGTGTTTTCCCTCAGCGGGCATGTGAATCGGCCCGGTAACTACGAGCTGCCTTTGGGGACGACTTTCCGGGAACTCATTTTCGAACATGGCGGCGGCATTCCCGGAGGCAAGGCCATCAAGGCCATTCTCCCCGCGGGCGCATCCTCGGCCATTCTGCCGGCTACGGATGAGGTCCTGGACACGCCCATGGACTACGAAAGCGTGCCCAAGGTGGGCAGTTTCCTGGGTTCGGCTTCGGTCATTGTGGTGGATGAGTCCGTGGACATCGCCTGGTTGGTGCGTAAGACCATACACTTCTTCAAGCATGAATCCTGTGGGAAATGCACGCCCTGTCGCGAGGGCACCTATTGGATGGACAAACTCATGGAAAAGGTGATGGCCGGTCAGGCCACGCCGGAAGACCTCGAGATTCTGTACGACGTGGCCAAGCAAATTCAGGGCAAGACCCTATGCGCGCTGGGTGATTTCGCAACCATGGCTGTGGTTTCGGGCCTTGAGCGCTTCAAGCAGGATTTTGAACGTGCGGTCAAAGTGCTCGTTGAGGTTGGGGTATGACCACCTCGTCGGTTCTGGAAAAACACCTGGTGCAAGACCTGCCCTATCTGGCCCGGCATCCGTACGTCGCGCGGGTAGGCGGCTGGCGCGTGGAGGATTACCTGCGCGAGGCTCCCGAAAATCGCCGCTGGGAGTTCGCCTACGGGGAGGTGCTCATGTATTCGCCAGCCACAGCCGAGCATCAGCGGATCGTGGGTTTTCTTTATTCCTTGCTTTCTCACTATGGACGTCCTGAGGGATTTGATGTTCTTCTCGCCCCGGCCGCGGTGCAGCTGGCCGAGGATTTGATTCGGGAGCCGGATATCAGCGTCTTCCGCCCAGAGGATACGCCCAAGGTTACGGGCGTGCCGGTGAAGGTCCTGCCTGTGCTGGTCGTGGAGGTCACCCGCCCCTCAACCCGCACGGTGGACCTGGTGGAAAAGGCCCAGGAGTACGCCTCGGTAGGCATTCCCGAATACTGGGTGGTGGACCTGCCCAGGAAGCGCTTTGTGGGGCACGCGCTGGAAGCCGGACGCTACCGGGTTTCCGAGCTCCCGCGCGGGTGCTGGGTGAGCGCGGTGCTCTCCGGCTTCTGGCTGGATGTGGCTTGGCTGTGGCAACGCCCCCTGCCGGATGTGCAGAAATGCTTGCAGGAAATTTGGGGCACGCGTTCCGCGCCCACTGACTGACAACTGACGACCACCAACGACCGGAGGTAAACGCACCATGACCGCCCAACAAGTCACCATGACCATTGACGGCCAACAGGTCACTGTGCCCGCGGGCATCACCATTGTGGATGCGGCACGTTTGGTGGGCATTGACATTCCGGTGTTTTGTTATCACCCCAAGATGGAACCCGTGGGCATGTGCCGCATGTGCCTGGTGGAGGTGGGTCTGCCCGAACGTGACCGGGCCACCGGGGAAATCCTTCGCAACGAGGATGGCTCGCCCAAGATTCGCTTCTTCCCCAAACTGCAGACGGCCTGCACCATGAAGGTGCAGGAGGGCATGGTCGTGGTCACGAACTCGGAACAGGTGGCTCGAGCGCGGAAGGACATCCTGGAGTTCCTGCTGACGTCCCACCCGCTGGATTGTCCGATTTGTGACAAAGGCGGGGAATGTCCGTTGCAGAACCTGACCATGGCCTATGGACCGGGTACCAGTCGCTTTCCCTATGAGTTCAAACTGCATTTGGAAAAGCGGGTGCCTTTGGGTGACCTCATCATCCTTGACCGGGAGCGGTGCATCATCTGCGGACGGTGCGTGCGCTTCCAGGAGGAAATTGCCGAAGACCCCGTTCTGGCCCTGGATGGGCGGGGTCGCGCTACGTACATCATCACCACCTCGGACCCGCCCTTTGACTCCTACTGGTCGGGCAATACCACGGACATCTGTCCTGTGGGCGCGTTGACCACCACGGATTTCCGCTTTGATGCCCGGCCCTGGGAGATGTTCCACGCGGCCTCGGTGTGCAACCTGTGCCCGGTGGGTTGCAACATCATGTTCGATATCCGCCGCGAGCCTGAACTTGGCGGCCGCTTCGCGGTACAGCGGGTCATGCCCCGGCAGAACGAGTACGTGAACGAAATCTGGATTTGCGACAAGGGCCGTTTCGCCGCGTATCATTTCGCCCAATACGGTGAACGGCTCACCCAACCCCTGGTGCGGGAGAACGGTGAACTGCGCCCTGCGACCTGGCAGGAGGCCCTGGAGAAGGTGGCCCAGGCCCTCCAAGAGGCGGGTGCGGGCTTGGTGACCCTGGCTTCGGGCCGGCTCAGTAATGAAGACCTTTTCAATCTGGCCCGCCTGACGGACCATCTGGGTGGCCGTAAGGTGCTGGATACCTTCCTGGGCGGCGGTGAATGGACGGACCGGGTGGGCCTGGGCGCGGGTCACGACCCCAGCCGTTGGGGTGAAGAAGATGTCATCGTGGTGGTGGCATCGGACCTGGAGGAAGAGGCACCGGTCCTCTGGCTCCGGGTGAAGGAAGCCGCGCAACGGGGCGCGACATTGGTGGTCATGAACCCTCGGCCCACGAAAATCGAACGTCACGCGGCCCACGTGGTGCGCTATCGCTATGGGGAGGAAAGTAAAGCCCTGATGACGCTCATGGAAGAAGGAGGCTGGTGGGCCCAGCGGTTGCAAGAGGCGCGTAACCTCATCATTGTCTATGGTCAGGAAGGGATGGACCTCCCCCGGTCCACCGCCCTGGCGCAGACGGCCGCGCATGTGTTGCTCACCACCGGTCACGCGGGCAAGTCCGACAGCGGATTGGTGGCCGTATGGCCCCGCAACAACGACCAGGGCGCCTGGGACATGGGCTTCCGCCCGGTGGACAACCTGGCCGATACCCTGCGCGCGGCCAAAGCCCTGTACGTGGTGGCTGCGGACCCCGCGGGTGACGACCCGCACCTGGCCGCGACCCTGTCCGAGGCGGGGTTCCTGGTGGTTCAGGACCTCTTCCTCACGGAGACGGCGCGTCGGGCCGATGTGGTGCTGCCGGCCCAGGCGTACATCGAACGGGGCGGTACGTACACCAACCTCTTCCGACGGGTCCAGCGGTTTTACCCCGCGGTGCCAGCGCCGGAAGGGCCTCAACCTGATTACGCCATCATCGCGGCTCTGGGCCGCATGATGGGTCTGGAGATGGAAGGTCGCTCCACGGCCAACATCATGAAGCAAGTGGCGGCCTCGGTGCCTGCCTATCGAGAAGTCACGTACGAGGCCCTGGCCAAGACCGAACCGCAGTACCCGCCCGTGTCCCGGGAGTTCCTGCACTACATGGGCACGGCGTACGAGAACACGCAGGGCCTGGGTGTGACCCTCCCCAACGCGGTGCAACGTGGCGAGACCGTGGAGGCTCCCACGCCGGCCCAGGTTGAGGCGGCCGCGATGGAAGGCCTCATGGCCGTCCCCATTACCCGGCTGTACGACCGGGGGACTCTGGTGACCGGGTCCGATACCCTGGCACCTCGACTCCCCCAGGGAGCCTGGGTGTGGCTGGCTCCGGAAACGGCTCGTGCCCTGGGCCTGGAAGACGGCGACCAGGCTGTGCTGGAATACCGCGGGCTGAGCCAGTGGGTTCAGGCTCGAGTGAATGCTGCCGTTCCTGAGAACGTCATTTTTGTGCCACGTTCCATGGGGATAGCGGTAGTGGGCTTGGAA
>WFUL01000284.1 GCA_015484985.1 Anaerolineales bacterium
CACCAGGGCGAGGTAGAGCCATCCTGTGGCTTCCGCATCGGCCCGGGCGCGATGGACGGGCTTGGTGGGCAAATCCAGGTAATAGGCCAGTGAACCCAGGGAGTAGTCCGGTGCTCGGGGGAGGAGCACCTCCTGGTGGAAGCCGGCACGGGTACGGGCAAATCCCTGGCCTACCTGGTCCCGTCGGCCCTCTGGGCCCTGCGCCACGATGAACCCGTGGTCATCGCTACGTTCAGCAAAGTCCTGCAAGACCAACTCCTCCACAAGGACATCCCCATCGTCCGCCGCCTTTTAGGCGCGCCTGGACTCCGCGCCGTCGTGCTCAAGGGCCGGGGGAACTACCTCTGTCCCCGACGCCTGGAGGACATGATGCGCCAGGGCCCGCGCGACGAGGACGAGTTCCGGGTACTGGGCCGCACCCTCATCTGGCTTCTGCAAGGCGGCAGCGGAGAGCGGGATGACTTCACCCTGCAAAGCCGGGACGAATGGGCCTGGAAACAACTCAACGCGGAAGATGAAGGATGCACGGCCAAGACCTGCGTGCAACGCATGGGAGGCGTCTGTCCTTTCTATAAGGCCCGGCGGGCCGCGCAGGAAGCCCACCTGGTCATCATCAACCATGCCCTGCTCATGGCGGACGCCATCGGCGGTTACCGGGTGTTGCCCGAGTTTTCCCGGCTGGTCATCGACGAAGCCCACCATCTGGAGCAGGCCACCACCGAAGCCCTGACCCAGGTCTTCTCCACCAGCACCTGGCGGGCCTGGTTACGCGAACTGGGCCACCGCCAAAAGGGTCTGTTAGGGCGCATCGCGTTCTTCTTCCAGCGGGAAGCCGACCCGAGAGTGAGCGCATCGGTGCAGGCTCTCATCGGCCAGGTGGTCGACGCGGCCTTCCATTTCCAGGAGGAAATCAAAACCCTGGAGGCCCTCTTCGGGGCCTACCTGGACGAAGTTCACCCCAACCGCGCCCAGTACCGATACGCCCTGCGGGTGCGCATGACCCCCTCCCTCTACCACCAGCCCTGGTGGCAGCAGGTCCAACGTGAATGGCTGCGCATCCGCCAGCATCTGGAATCCCTGCATCACCGCATGGAGCAATTGAGCGATTATTTGATGCGAGGACTGCGGGAAGTGCAGGACGACGAGCAGTACAGCACCTTGGAGGACCTGCACGGACGCCTGCTGACCCTTGACCAGGAAGCCCTGGCCGTTCGCGACCACCTGCAGGCCTTCTTCCTGGAAGGCGAAATCCGACAGGATATGGAAGTCCACTGGCTTGAATGGGAGCCCAAACGTCAGACCATCCGGTGGATTCGCGCGCCCCGTCGGGTGGACCACCTGCTCCAGGACAACCTCTGGGAAAAGAAAGCTTCCGTAATTCTCACTTCGGCTACCCTAACCGTGGCCGGGTCCTTCCGGTTCTTGCAAGAACGTCTGGGGTTGTTCCAGGCCCGTACCCTCATGCTACCCTCGCCCTTCAACTACGAAGAACAAGCCCTGGTCTACGTGGTGCGGGACATTCCCAGGCCCAACGCGCAGGAATACACCCAGGTTCTGGCCCAGGCCCTGGTACCCCTGGCCCGAACGGCCCAGGGACGTATGTTGGTGCTGTTCACCTCTTACCGTCAGATGGACGATGTCGCCCGCCGCATCCGACCCCACCTGGAGGCCGAAGGCATTCGTCTCTTGCTTCAGGAAGAAGGCCGCTCGGTGGCCTCCTTGGTGAAGGCCTTCCGGGCAGGTGGACCGGCGGTGCTGCTCGGAACCCGGTCCTTATGGGAAGGCATCGACATCCCCGGCCAGGACCTCTCAGTACTGGTGCTCACCAAGCTGCCCTTCGGCGTGCCCGACGACCCCATTCACGCGGCCCGGGCAGAAATGTATCGTGACCCCTTCCTGGAATACTCCCTACCCGACGCGGTCTTGGTCTTTCGCCAGGGCTTCGGCCGGCTGATTCGCACCCGTACGGACCGGGGTCTGGTAGTGGTGTTCGACTCCCGCCTGCTGCACCGCTGGTACGGGCGCACTTTCCTCGAATCCCTGCCTCCCTGCCGGGTCTACCAGGGCTCCTGGCAGGCCCTGGAACGCATCGTCGAGGAATGGCTTCTACCCTCCCTGATGTAGCACCAGACTTTTTCTCATCTTGACTTCTGTCCAAACTTTATACAATATCTTTCGTGAAGCAGGACAATTGTATGGGTAGGCCTAACCGGGCACGGGACCCACAAGGAGGAAATAATCTTGATGCAGCGGCGGCTTCGCCGCCGCTGCATCAAGATTTCTCCTTGTTTGCGGTCCTGTACCCGGTCAGCCCAATGTTCTCACCTGGGGCAACAGGTGGGTGTGCCCACCGGACATCTCAGCCAACGGTGAAAGCACCGGACATCCCTTCACGCCGAAGACGAGAGAACGGCACAGGTCCGGCCTTCCCAGAGCCAGATCTCGCGCCTACTAAACTGAAATACGCTCTCCACCAGTCCTTCTGTAAAGTCGAGAGTCGAGGTTCTGGTATCATTTGGGAGAATTCCTCAAATAGATGAAGAGGTACATTCGTCCCCTGGATAACGGCGATGCTCCACCAAGTCCTGGCGACCTGAATCCCCAAATAATGCCAAGGAGGCCAACCATGATCCAACCCGATCTCCGCATGGAAGCTCTGGTGGCCAACGCCCTGCGCGTGCTGGCCATGGACGCGGTGCAGAAGGCCAACTCCGGCCATCCCGGTATGCCCATGGGCGCCGCGGACATGGCCACCGTGCTCTGGCTCCGCTACATGCGCTTCGACCCCACCCGCCCCAAG
>WFUL01000285.1 GCA_015484985.1 Anaerolineales bacterium
ATCGACTACCGACCAACGACTGTTTAAACGCCAAACGCCCAGCACCCCCGCCCCGCAGGGCGGAAGCGCCGGGCGTAACTCCGGCCAATACCGCACACCTGTTCTGTTCTTCCCCTATTATAGCACGTTCTTACGCCGCCACAATGGCACAGTCACATCCGTTATGCAACGGTGGATGCCCGACCCACCGTTTGCTCACGTATTCCACCACCGTTCCGTCCGCGCTCTCGCCGGTCACCTTCTCCCCTTTCCCCACGAACCATCCTTCAATGCCCACGATCTTGCCGCTCAAACGCTCACACAACGGGCAGGATTCCCCGAAGGAAACCCACATCAGATATCGAATCCCGGATGCGACGAATACGGCTTTGGCAATCGCGTTCCCCAATTGCACGTTCTCGTCCTGCGCCTCCTCCGCGGCCCGAATCGCCTTCCAGCGCTCCATCTCATTATCCAGGTCCTGTTCCGGGTCCTCACTCTGCTCCAGTTTCTCCCGCAGCAAAGCCCGGCTCCGGGCGATGTGTCCCGTCGCATACGTGTCCAGATAGGCCCGAACGAAGGCATCCACATCCACGTTCACCTCTTCCGCCCCTACCTCCGCGGCCGCGGCCTCGGCTACCTGCCGCGCGTAGGCCGTCATCACCGGGAGCAATGTCTCGGGGATGTGCTCCCGGTGTCGCTGCAAGTAGTCTTCCAGCCACAAGAAGAAGGCCTCCTTCCCTTGCTTCCGCAATACCTTTCCGCCCTGTTGTCGAATGTCGTTGGCCTCCTTGCGCATCATCCGCTTGAACGCGTCCAGAATGGCGTCCGAGTAGACCTCCCGCAACCGTACCCGCACACTTGCCATCCGCCGCGCCGTTTCCATATCCCCGGCCACCGCAGCCCGCGTTTCCCGCCTGCCCCGCCGTCCGGCCTCACCGCTTCTCCCGTTCTGTCCCACCGCCTGGCCGGTCGGAATCATGTTCAGGGGCACCAGATACACGTCGCCCCCGTCAATGGGATTCATGTTCTCCATCTCCCGCACGTCGTTGGCGCTCAGCCAGCCCCATTGCCGCCCGATGGCATAGGCTTTGTATCGGCTTTCGGTGTCCCCGCGTAGCAGTCCCTCCACCAGGAACTGGGCGAAGTACCGCCGTTTCTCTTCTCCCACGAACAGACGCTGCTGGATGGCCTTTTCCCATCGCACCAGCCAGGGCCGCAAACTGTGGACCACGAACTCGATGCTTTGCTGCTCGATGTTGCTGAACGTGGCACGCTCCAGGTCGGCCAGCATGTGCGGCGGCACCCGGAAAATGCGCGCCACTTCCGCCACCTGAAACTTCCGCGTCTCCAGAAATTGCGCATCCTCTGGCGGAAGTCCGATGGCCTGGTACTCCATCCCCTCTTCCAGAATGGCCACCCGGCCCACGTTTTCCGGCCCCTGATGCAACTCCTCCCAGGACTGACGCAGACGCCGATAGGCCTCCTCGCTCAGTTTCCCCGGATGTTTGAGCACCCCTCCGGGCCGGGCACTGTTGGCGAAAAACCGCTCGCCATACGTCTCCGCGGCCAGGGCAATGCCCAGCGTCCGCCGAAAGTAACTGATGACGCTGTAACCCTTCAGGCCGTCGAATCCCAGGCCACGAATATGCAGAACCTCGCTCGGCTCCAGGGCCACCCGCCCGTATCGCCGGGAATCGTACACGTACACCAGGCGTCCGTCCTCCCGCCGCATCACCTCCATGCGGTTGGGCAGCAGAATCCACAAGGCGACGACTCGCCCACCGTTGTCCCGCACAATCTGGGCATATCCGTTGCCCCACAAGAGCACATGCATCATCAGCGTGCTGATGAAGTCGAACGAGGTCATATCCTCATTCGGCTCGTCATGCAGAATCCGGTACAGCGGATGCTCCACCGCCCGTCGCTTCCCCCGTTCCAGGCGCTCGTACACGTGAAGTGGCAGACTGGCTACGCTTTCCGAAAGCACCTTCACCGCAGCCCACACCGCGGTGAGCGTCAGCGCCGTATCGGGCGTGACCACCACGCTTCCCGGCCCCGCATGGATGGTCATGGCCCGCCACTCCCGGTACAGCTCCCGAAACCAGGAGCGCCGATCGCCGAAAAGCGCTTTCATTGCCAGCCGCATCCGCTCCCCAATGCCCATGTCTCACCTCACAGAGTCCGAATGCCGCGCTGATCGTACACCGAACCGCTCCCCGCCAGCCCGTGCCGCATGGCCCGGTCCAGCGCCATGATCAAAGCCACCATCCCGTCAATCTTTTCCCGGCTCTTCTTCTTGTTCGGCTTCACGTTCCCGGCCGCGTCCGTATCCACCACCAGATTGTCCGCCATCCACCGCAACACCGGATGGCCACCGTGCGCCAGCCTTTTCTCCTTCACCAGGCGCAAAAGTTCTTTGGTGGGCGGACTCATGCTCCGGAACCCCTGTCCGAACTGAACCATCTCGAATCCCCGGGCTTCCAGTTCCTGGCTCACCTGAATGGCCCCCCAGCGGTCGAAGGCAATCTCTTTGATTCGGAACCGCTTCCCCAGCTCCTCGATGTCCACCACAATGCGTCTGAAGTCGATGACTTCCCCGGGCGTGGCCGTGATGTAACCGTGACGGGCCCAAACGGGATAGGGCACCCGGTCTTTCCGGGCCCGCTCTTCCATGTTTTCTTCCGGGACCCAGAACCGCGGCACAACCCAATACGGCTCTCCATCTTTCTCCGGCGGAAACACCAGCACAAAGGCCGCAATGTCCACGGTGGTCGCCAGGTCCAGCCCCCCAAAGCACACCCGACCCTCAAGCGTCTTCTCATCTACCGGCGTGGCGCATTGGTCCCAGTCCTCCATAGGAAGCCAGCGCTCCGCCTGGGCCGTCCACTGGTTCAGGTGCAACCGCCGGAACGTGTTCTGATAGGCCGGCGATTGCAGGGCCTTCATGGCCTCCCGGCGCAGGTAGTCCAGTTTCACCGTGTGCCCCAGGCTGGGGTTGGCCTTAGCCCATGCCCGCTCATCCGTCCAATCGTCATCATCCTCGGCTTTGAAAATCACGGGATAGAAGGCATCGTCCGGCACGATGCCTTTGAGTACCCGCTCCGCGTATTCGTGTTGCTCCCAGCAAATGCTCTCCCGGTCCCATCCCGCGGTCGTGATGCTCCAGATGAGCGGTTGCCGCCGGGCCCCCGTGCTGGTGGTCAGCACGTCCCACAGTTCCCGGTTCGGCTGCGCGTGGAGTTCGTCGAACACGATGCCGTGGGCGTTGATACCGTGCTTGGTATATGCCTCACTCGAAAGCACCCGGTACACCGAACCCGTCGCCGGCACCACGATGGACCGCTTGTAAACCTCGCTTCGCCGTTCCAGAACGTCGCTCATCTCTACCATCGTCTTCGCCATCTGAAACACAATGGCGGCTTGCTCTTCGTCCGCGGCCGCACTGTAGATTTCCGCGGCCGGCTCCCCATCCATGAAAAGCAGGTACAGCGCGACTCCAGCCGCCAGTTCCGACTTTCCGTTCTTGCGTGGCACTTCTACATAGACCTCCCGAAATCTCCGCGTTCCATCCTTCTTTCGCTTCCACCCGAACACATCCCGAATCACCTTCTCCTGCCAGGGCAGCAGGTTGAAGGGTTGTCCCATCCACTCCCCTTTGGTGTGCCGAAGCACCCGTCGGAAAAATCGCACGGCCACCTCGGCCGCTTGCTCATCGAAGTAGTACTGTTCACCCAAAGCCCCTGTGGGAGAAATCTCATCCAACCACGGCTTCCACGCCATCGTCGATTTTCTCCTCGGCCCGGTCGCCTTCCCCGTTCTCTCCGAACAGCAGTTCCCACAGGTCGTCCTCTGGGGGGCGCATCGTGGCTATCTTGGCCCTGGCCGCGGGCGTCAGTCCGAAGTGGGCCGCAAACTCCTTGAAGGCCCGCGCATTGTCACGCCACACCTGGAGGGCCGGGTTCTTCTTCACCGTCCCCTTGTCCCCCTCCACGGTGATTCCCAGTGCCCGCACTTCCTCCAGGGCCTGCATGGCCAGGTCATAATGGATGCACATGAGTTGCAGGGCCACAAGGTCGCCCCTCGTCAACACCCCGGCCTCCACCAGAACCCGGCCCACGCTCCTCCACAGGGCTCGTCCATACTTCCCCAGGCCCCGCGGGGCCCGTGGGAGCCGGGTCACTGCCCCATACTCCGGCTCCTCGGGCAGCCGTCGCTTACCCGGATTACCTGCCAGACGCTTCAAAGCCGTGGGTTTTGGCGGCCGCCCCCTCATCATTCTCGCCCCTCCCGAGGCCCGGGGGAATTTTTGCGATTTTCGCGGCGGCGCCCGCGTGGCGCCGGGCGGGTCTCGGCATTTTCCGCCCCAGGAATTTCCACCCCCCTACCCCTTCGCTCCTGCGCCGTTTTGCGTGCATGGCAGGAGCGACACAGAGGTTGCAGGTTTTCGAAAGAATCATCCCCGCCCAGATGACGAGGAAGAATGTGGTCCACCTCGGTCGCCAAGGCAATCTCCCCGCGCTCCCGGTGAATCCCGAAGGGATCGGCACATAAGGGATGCCTCTTCAGGACCATCAAACGCAATTTCCGCCATCGCGCTCCATATCCACGTTGCGCCGCCGTGCCTCTGTTCTTGGCATCCTCACGGCTCAACAGGGCGCGATGTTCCGGACAGTACCGCTCCTTTCTCCCCACCAGGCGTATGCATCCCGGCCACCGACACGGTTTTCTCATCGCCACCACCTCCTGGCCAGCCATAACATCAACTGGCCAAAAAGCACCAAAATCGCCAATGACACTCCATACAGCCACCAAAACGCTTCATTCACGTCCCCGCTCCAATAAGGCCACCATCCTCGTGTCATGCTGCTGCAAATGGTCACGTACTGCCCGAACCTCATCCGTAAGTGCATCGAGGGCGCGCACCAGCGCGTCTCGCTCCTCTTTGAGGAAATCACGCCAGGCCTCTTCCCTCCGCTCTAAGTACAGGTTGAACTGCTTCTGCTGCTGGAGGGCGAAGTAAATGAACACCGCGACCAGAGGAACCTGCACAAGCACCGAAAGCCAGTCTGTCCCCGCTCCCATTACGAACTCTCCTGCGCAGGTTTGGCAAATTGCAGGGAAATCCACTTTCCTGCCCCTATCCGGCCCCAGGGAGCATACTCACCTTCGTTGCGCACGTCGTATACGTGAACGATATCCCCCCGGTGTAAGAGCCCGATTACGGGATAGTGCACGCCGGGGCCTTGTCGCACCCGCAAGGCCAATGCCGTCACCTGGTAGGCCACCCCTGGGCTTGCTGGTGCTGACCCCGGCGCGATACCCGAAACCAGGAATTCCAGCCGGTTCAACCGCCACCAGACCATGTTGTCCCGGCTCATGCCTGCGAAGGCAAACAGGTCCTCAAGAGAACCGTTGAAGCGGTTCCGGTCGATATTCCGGGGATATCCCGGCACCCGACCCTTGCTGGTGTACTGCCAGAAGGTCCAGGTGTCCCAGCCCTCCGGCAGGGAAGGTTCGGGAGACTGGGTGTAATGGGCAATCCACAAAGACCAGTCGTGCGGAGGGGGAGGGCCTAAAAGGCGGGCAAACCCCGGCGAGGTGTACAGGATAGGCACCCGGTCAAAGCGCCGTTCGATTTCGTCCATGCAGGCCGCGACTTGAGCCCAAGTGGTCTCCCGCTCTACATCCAGCACCGGGGGCAATTCGCCCAGGTCGCCCGTGGCCGCCACGGTGTTGTAAAAGGCTTCCGCCTGTTGCACCGGGTCCACGTCGGGCCGGAAAAAGTGATAGGCACCCCGCAGCACCAACCCCTGGCTCTCCCGCCAGTGCCGATTGAACTTGGGGTCTTCCCACGTCCCTTCCGAGGCCTTGATGAAGGCAAACCAAATTCCCCCACGGGCCACCAAGAGCCAGTCCAACTCTGGTTGCCACTTACTGGCGTCGATTCCTTCCACAGGCATGTATTACCCCTCCGCCTGCGGCCAGCGCTTGTTGATGAAGTCGTAAATACCGCTGGCGGCCATGCCCCAGAACAGCACCTTGATGAACACTTCCACATACGGAAGGGCATTGGGAATGAAATCCGGCAGGGAATACACCGTTGCCACCAGCGCACCCACTACAAAGCTCGCCAGGGTCAGAGCATGCCCTTGAAGGTTGAACTTCTTGATGAACTCCACCATCCCAAAGATGAGAACCACGGCCTCAATTCCGGCAATCGCTTGCAGCTCCATGATCCACCTCCTCTACCAACGGCTGTCGGCTACCGGCCTTCTTAAACGCCAAACGCCCAGCACCCCCGCCCCGCAGGGCGGAAGCGCCGGGCGTAACTCCGGCCTTTACCGCACACCTGTTCTGTTGTCCTCATTATACCACATTTCCTATTCCCGCAAGAGCAATCGCTTGCTACTCACCCAATACCAGGGAGCTTTGCAGTTGTGACACCATCCGCTCCCTCGATGCAAAATGGCTCCCCCTATCGCCAGAGCCGTCATCATGCGTCCCATGACAGGAACTTCGACGTAGTGCCCGATGTAAACTCCGCACTGGCTGCATGTCACAATCCCCCTGCCTTTTATCAGATTGGTTCGGTAATGGCGGTTAGTGCCGCTCCGGCCATTGGTCGACATGGTTCATCACCCACCTCTTGAGTTCCTGGATGAGTTCATGAGCCGTGTTCAGGTCAAGGTACATGAGGCTCTCTTTTCCGTCCGGGTCCCGGAACCATATCCCGTCTTGGCATAAGCGAATCCGAATCTTACATTCCTGCTCCCTGCACGCACATCGCACATTCCCGCTCACCTGTACATCCTCCCTGTTCACACACTCACACACAACCACACGCGCGTATCACACACACTCACCCACTACCACACACTACACACACTCACTTTAGATGAAGGCATTTAAATCTTCGGCCTCCGGCCCACCACCTCGCCCGTTCTGCCCCTCGAGGGCCCCTTCCAATGCTGCCCAAACCAGTTTCACCACCTTCTCTGTGCCCTCTCTACCGTCAACAGGCACCTGCTGCAACACCGCCAATGCGTCCTGAATCTGCTCCCAAACCCACTCCCGCAGGAACACCCGCCGGCCCTGGACCTTGAAAGGCCCAATGGAAACCGCGTGCTTCTGCAAATACCGCTTCACCGTCGCCACACTCACCCCCAGGCGGTAAGCCACCTCCGCCACGGCCTGCTGAATGCTCATCCCCTCTTCCCCGGCATACTCTTTCACCATCACCAACATCATGGCCAGCAGGCGCACGAAGCGCTCCTCCATCGCCGTGGAGAACTCCATGATGTCGAAGAGCTTCAAAGCGCTCATGTTCATACGTGGGTCGGGCGGGAAGAACTGAATCAGCACCCGCTCCACGCTCATCCGCACCCTTTGAACCTTGCTATTGCTCTTGCGTTTCCCCATCTCGGCCTCCTTGTGTATTGGGGTGACGCACCAACCACATCCAAACTCGTCCCTCCCAGGTGGCCTCACTACCGAGATATTCGGCATCGGGGTGTGGACACGCAGGAGTGGTTGTTTCCAAGTACAGTCCATCTTCCGTATATCGAGCCACGCATACACCTGGCAATCGTTGCGCTTTTCTTGGGGTCAACATGCTTCCTCCTCCTCAAGCGTTATCAAAGAAGCCGAAGTTGCTTTCCCCTATGCACGACCGCTTTCGCCCAGTCGGGCAGATGGATGTCTTCAGGTATCGGAACCACCCGAATCCGCTTCGTATCCGCTTCGAAAAGCCCCCGCAATTCCCCCTTCCAGGCTACCACCTCGTTGATGATGGACCAGTGCTCCGAATGCGGTCTGCGCTCTCTCTTCAAATCCTCCCGTGTCACGAAAAGGATGGAATACCATTTCACCTTTTGCCCCGCGACACTATCCCAAAACGGCCCGGCCACCTCCATGACCAGCCCCTCGGACGGCGACGTTTGTTCATACTCCGCCACGAACCAGTCCCCCGGCCGAATCAAGTCCGGCACGTCCGGCTCCCCGGGAGCCGGCTGCCGAAGCCGCGGCAGCGCATAATAACGAAGCCCACCGTTGATGTTCCACCAGTACAGGTTAGGGCATTGCGGCTTCATCTCTAATCTCCAGATGAATACCTCTTCCCACAGCAAACCCATGTCGATTTTGATAAGCCGTGACCACATATTCCCCCGTAAGACGTCGATGTAGCGCAAGTATGTACGCATTGCACTCATGGATGTTTGCAATGCCACCCCCGGCTGGACAAATGGGTACCGAAACTCTGCGCGCGCATCCTGGACATCTCACCCATCCAACCTCTCTCATCAATGGCCCTCCTCCAAAATCTCCAGGCACTCCATCGGGAAAACCGCCTCTCGTAGATGCTTCGGCAAATCCTTTCCGTCAAGCCGCACCCGCACCAGCAGCCGCCCTTCCACATTCTCCCCCACGACCGCATCGATGACCCCCGCCTTGCCCACCAGGCCAGCATCCTCGTCCGTGGGCATGTACGGGGCTTTGACCCGTACCCGTCTGCCCACGGGTTCTCCTTCCTTCACAACCGCCTCCTCTACAACGGCCAAACATGCCAGAGGAAAAGCCGCCCTCCTCTGGACACACGATAACTCGGTATGCTCAAACTCTACAACGCACGCCTCGGGGTCCAGCCTGAGAAACCGAAGTACAATCCCGTTCTTTTCCACGTAAACCTCTTGGTCGCTCTTTAGGTAAGGCTTCACCACCCGCACCCGCATCCCGACTCGCGGCCTCGCCTCATCCCGTGGTCCTCTCTCCCCTCCCCACGCACCAGCACCTTTCGCCTGCGGCACTCCACTTCGCGTACCCTTCCGCCCGGGCACGCGCCCGGCCCGCGCCCGCAGGCCCCCGTGCCCACGCGCCCCACGGCACACCGGACCCATGCCCGCGGCAATGCTCCGTGGATCACGCAGCGGCTTCCCGCACTTCTTGCACCTGGGTGCCTTCATTCTTCACCTCCACATAAGCCTCGTCCAGGATCAAAGGCATGATGAGCCACGTCGAATCACCCCACCCCCACAATCTCTCCTCTCCTACCAAAACCGGGGTTACATCATCCCACACCCCAATGGGAATCTCCGGCCTTTCCCACCCCGCCAGGGCATCCCGCAAATACCGCAGGTTCAGCCCAAAGCGCGCCCGCCCGCGCACTTCGCCTCGTATGGGAACCTCGAAAACCGCCTGGGCCGACTCATAGCCCACGGCCAGCACCATCACATTCGCCTCTTCCAAATCGATGTCCACCAGGGCCCCTTCGCCAAAGGCCAGCGCCCGCTTCACAACCCGGGTCAGTTCCTCCACCGGGGCCCATGCAAGCAAAGTCGGCCCATGTAGGGGGAACAATCGGGCCACACTCGGATATGGCCCGTCCAACAGCGATGTCATGACCATCGCCCCAGGAAGCCAGAACCCAAACCATCCCTCCTCCAGCGCGCCCAGGCCGATTTCATGGGCCAGTCGCTCCTTCTCATCCAGCAACACTTTCCAGGTCTTGGTTACCAGCCGCGCCGCTTTTGCCGGCACCACATACTGCCCGCCGATCCCCTCGGCAGGATCCAGGTCGTACACCACAAGCCGATACCCATCCGTAGCCGCCATATAAAGCGACTTCGGAGGTTTCTCTTCTCCCGGCAGTTGCTCCCATTCACATTCCAGGTCTCCGATGAAAACACCCCTCAGCACCGGCCGTGCATCCTCCCGCGCCGCGCATCGCACCCCCACCTCCAGAGCCCTGCATACCTGGTTCCCTGGTCTTTCGATGCTCGGCTCGCCCTCCATGCGCCGGGCCATCGCCTTCCACATCTCCTCTTCGTAGTCCGTCACCCGCTGGAACTCTGCCACATGCGAGCCGCTGACCACCTTCACGTTCCCGCTGCCGCTGTAGTACAGCATCCGCACTTCGTCCCCGTCTTCTTTGCCCACGAACCCCTTCACCATCTTCGGGGGCAGCACCACCTCCCACGCGCCAGCATCCCCCAAAGGACGGACCGGCAGGTCCACCTTCACAAAAACTTCCCCATCCCCGGCGAAAAACGTCATCGTTTCCCCCCGCACCCGCACCATCATC
>WFUL01000286.1 GCA_015484985.1 Anaerolineales bacterium
GCGAAGGACTCCCCCTGGGGTCGGGCCATCCGGTGCTGTAATGCTTCGGCGAAGCGCAACAGCACTTCATCCACATCCAAGTGCAGAAAACGGGCGTAAAGGGCCAGCATCCCCCGCGCCTGCATAGGCGACGGAAAACGTTCCAGGTCCCCTTCTTCTAAGGCTTGCAAGTACCGTTCAGCCACGTGAATTTGCTGTGCGATCTGGCTCAGAGAAAGGCCCAACCGTTCCCGCTGATCTCGCAGCCGCTGTCCCAGGTCTTGCAAACGTTCACGCGCCAGGTCATAAGCCGGAGAGGAAGGAGGGACGGAAGGGGGAATGGCTGTGGCCGGTGGGGACAGGGGTTCGTCTTTCCCTTCCAGGATGCGCACCAAGGACTCCGGGTCTAAACCTAATTCCCGGGCATACAAACGCAGGAAGCCTTTGACATGGGCGGGCGAAGGCAGGTCATCCCAGCGCTCTTCTTCCAGGGCTTGAAGGTAAGCCGGTTTGACATGAATACGCGAGGCGACTTCCTCAATCCCCCATCCCAGAGCCTTTCGAGCCTGCCTCAGGGTGCGTCCAACGGAAACGGGTTCGTCCATGTGCATCTGTCTTCATCCCGTGGTCGAAAGATCCATCCCGTTCCATCATACCGCATGGGAGGGGACAGCCAAAAACAACGGGACGACCCCGCCAAGGGAATCGTCCCGCTTACGTCCCAAACCCGTACCGGACCGACCAGGTCGGTCCGGTACGGGTTTTATACCTCTTCTTCGACTTCCACCGTCTCAGGTGCACCGGTTTCTTCTGCTGTCGAAGCTTCCGCCGGCGTTTCGACAGTCTCGTCGGAAGATTCGGTGGTCTCCGGGAGCTCGGATACCGGCTCCTCACCGATACGGTGGATGACCACCTTCACCCGAGGCACCAAATCGATGGTCAGTCGAATGGGAATCTCATACTCGCCCAAGAAGCGAATAGGGTCGGTATCCACCTGGTGATGGGTAATTTCGACGCCCAGTTCTTCGGTGAGAGCCTGAGCAATCATCCGGGGGGAAACCGAGCCGTACAGTTTGCCCGTTTCCGAGGCCCGAACAGGGAAGTAGAGGGTCAGATCCTGCATCTTGTCGGCCACACTTTGCCAGCGGGCGGTGGCTTCGGCCCGTTCCTTCTCGGCCCGTGCCCGAATCTTCTCGGCCATACGCAGATTTTCCGGCGTGGCCACCACCGCCAGTCCCTGGGGAATCAAGAAGTTTCGCGCGTATCCTCGGGCAACCTCTTTGACGTCCCCGGCGCGACCCAACTTATACACATCCTGCACCAGGAGCACCTTGACCACCTTTCGCGCTGCTTTCGGCATGGTTCCATCCCTCACAAGACAACAGATTTCAAAGGCACGCCCGCCATTGTACTGAAGGGGAGCCAGGTTGTCAATGAAGCCCAGGAGGCTGTTCGAAAACCCGGCCCAGCATCCATTCGCTATTTGCATGCACCTATCCAAGGGCTATGACGGTCATCATCCAATGCGACCGGGTTATAATGAAATTCGCCCGGTGCCCCGAAAAGGACTTGCCAGGACGAACGTGGATGGCCCCTAAATTCCCGGTAACTCCCCCCATCCTCCCCCGCGTTCATCGAGTTCTGAGGATACGTCGCCTGCGCGAAGTACGACGGTCCCCCTCGAAATGGACGGTCTTCCTCCTGTGGGGCCTAATAACGCTGGCAGCGACCTCGGGTGGGGGGCTCGCCCTGGGCATCCTGGTGCAGGCTCAGCGATACCAGGTGCTGACACAAAATCTACCCCCGGTAACCTCCATCCTACGCTGGTTGGACCCGGCCCAGGGGCTGTTCACCCTACCCACCCGCCTGGAAGACCGTCGAGGCGACCATGTTTGGGGGGACTTGCTTCCCCCCGACGCCCAAAAGGCCCGATATGCCTCCTGGGGGACCATGAGCGAACCCCTGCGCCAAGCCCTGATGGCCGTCCTGGACCCCGCCTTCTGGCCTCAAGAACCACCCCCCGACCCGGCTCTGGACCTGGCCAACACCTTCTTGCTGACCCGGGAACCCCCGGGACCCCAACATGAGGCACGCATCCGATGGCTGGCCCAGGAGATGACCCTGACCTACCCACGACATCGCCTGCTGGAGTGGTGGGCCAACACCCGCCATTTCGGCCCCGGCCTGTATGGCGTAGACGCCGCCGCCTGGGCCTTCTTCGGGAAGTCCTCCCGGGAGTTGAATTGGTCCGAAGCCATTCTGCTGGCCGTCATGGCCCGATGGCCCCAGGCCCGACCCTGGCAGGCGAAGACCTGGACCCAGGAGCGGTATCAGGCCCTGGTGGAATTTCTGTTCCGTCAGGGGAAACTGGCCGCAGAGGAACGGCTCGTCGCCCAACAGGTGCCTGACCTCGCGCCTCCAGGCCCCCTCCACCAAGACCCCTGGAGGGCCTGGTGGATGCAGGAGTGGCTGAGTCGGGGAAGTCCTCCCACGCCGGCCCGGGGCCGAGTGGTACGCACCACGGTGGAACGGGACTTTCAACAGGGAGTCGAGTGCCTCCTGCGGCAGGCCTATGGCCAGTCCCTGGAAGATTGTCCGGCCCTTCCTCCATGGCCCCTGGAGCCCTTGCCACCTGACCTGGAGGTGGAGGCCGTGGTGCTGGACCCGGCGACGGGAGAAGTCCTGGCCCTCACCTTTCCCCCGTCCCAAAGCGCTCCTCAAGCCCGGCCCCTGGGTACGGGCCTGGGTCCTTGGCTGTACGCCGCCGCCTTCTCTCGAGGATGGGGACCCGCCACGTTGCTGTGGGACGTACCTGCCTCCCTGGGCCCTTCATGGGCCGAGTTGACCAACCACGATGGCCGTTTCCACGGACCCCTACAAGCAGGCCCAGCCCTGAACAACGGCTACGAAGTCCCCCTGGCGTTGCTCATCGACCGTTTCGGTCCCTTAACCCTGGTGCCTACCCTGGAAACTCTGGGGTTCCCCACCACCCCGGATGAACTCATGACCGCGCCCCTGGGGGAAGGACCTCACCGCACTCTACTCCAAGTCGCCCATGGATTGAGCCTCTTTGCCGCGCTGGGTCAATGGTCCGGCCGGGAAGCGCCTACCGGCCTCTTGCGCCCTGTACTCTTCCTGAAATCCCGGGCCTGGGACGGACAGCCCGAAACCTTACCACCCCGGAGCCGCCAGTTACGCCTGAGCCCGGCCCTGGCCTACCTGACCACCTACAGTCTGGCCCATCCCGGATGGCGTCAGGGATTGCTTCAGGAGATGTCCTTCTCCCGACCCACGGCCCTCTACCTGGGGCGGGCGGCCGAGGGTCGAGTGCTCTGGATGCTGGGGTATTCTGCTTCGCGTGTGGTCGCGCTGGTGGTGGATGCGCGCAGGGTGGACCGACCATCGCCCGAACTCGAAACCTACACCCTCACCCTATGGCGCCAAGTGTACGACTGGGCTCACCAAGACCTGCCCGTAACCGAATGGCCCCGGCCGGCAGAAGTGACCATCGTGCGGGTTTGCGTCCCTTCGGGTCTCCTTCCCACAGAAGACTGCCCCCTGGTAGAGGAAATGCCCTTCCTTAAGTCCAATGTCCCTCAGCACGCCGATACCCTCTACCGGCGCTTCTTCGTCAACACCCAGACCGGCCGCTTAGCCACCGTGCTCTCCCCACCTGCCTGGGTGGAGGAACGGGTGTACCTGATGTACCCCCCGGAAGCCCGCGCATGGGCCCAGGAGGCCGGTAAGCCCCTGCCACCCACGGAGTACGACACCCTGCGCCTGCCCTCACCTTCCCCCGACGCGCAAATCACCCAGCCGGTTCCCTTTGGGTATGTCAGTGGCAAAGTGGTCATCCGGGGTACGGCCAACGTCCCCGACTTCCAGTCCTATCGATTGCAAGTGGGCAGGGGGCTGTATCCCAAACGCTGGCAGGTCATCGCCGAGGGAAGTCGTCCCGTCATCAAAGGCTCATTGGGCGAATGGGATACCACAGCGGACTCACCGGGTTTGTATATCCTGCAACTCCAGGTGGTCGACCGCCAGGGTCGACTTTATACCCATACCCTGCAGGTCACGGTTGACCATCAAGCACCGGAAGTGGTCCTTTGGGCACCCCGGGCCAGCGGCTTCCCTTCATCAGAAGAGGACTACATCGTCTTCAGCGCTCAGGTGCGAGACGATTACGCCCTGGCCGAAGTGCGCTTTCTGCTGGACGGAAAAGAAATCGCTCGTTTTCTGGAGGGTCCTTACCGATTCGCCTATCCCGTACCACCCGGAGAGCATCGGTTCCAGGTGGTGGCCATAGACGCGGCGGGCAACCGTACTACAGAGGAAGTGGTCTTTCAGGTACCATAAACATGGGACGAGATGAGGCGAGGTACATGAAGCGACTGGTACTTTGGATGAGTGTACTGGCCCTGTTAGGCTGTCAGGCCCCGGGCTTCCCCCTGGGACGGGCTCCGACATTCACAC
>WFUL01000287.1 GCA_015484985.1 Anaerolineales bacterium
AGATAATGCAGCAAGCGGCTTCGCCGCTTGCTGCATTATCTCTCTCTTCATCCGGGGTCCCGGACCCAGACAGACCTGTGCGCTCCAAAAGGAAAAGGCCCGCCTGCAGAGGTGGTCCAAACTTTCGGTCCATAAAGGACCAGCTGATTTCGACAACATCTGCATGCACCCGTACACGAGCCGACAGCAAGTCGTGCATCCCCTTCATGCCCAAGGTATACTGAAAGACAAGCCCGTCACCGGAGGATGGCCCATCGGCCCGAGGTGTGAGGATGAAGGATTCCTATTGGAGGCGTCTGGAGACCAAACTGCCCGCGGCGTACAACGATATGGAGCGGGCCCTGGTGCGCCGGGCGTATGAAGTCGCCGCCCAGGCCCATGCCGGGCAGACCCGGGCCTCGGGAGAGCCCTACATCTCCCATTGTGTGGCGGTGGCCGAAATCCTGCTGGAAATGAACATGCCCGCCACGGTCGTGGCCGCGGGCCTGCTGCACGATACCCTGGAAGACACCGACCTCACCTATGAGGACCTGAAGGAGACCTTCGGGGAAGAAGTGGCCAACCTGGTCGAAGGGGTGACCAAACTCACCGCCCTGCCCCGCGTCTCCCGGGCGGACCTGGCCCAACGGGGCGAAAACGGTCGCGAAGCCCCCTCCACCGAAGAGGAAAAGCCACCATCTCCCAAGGCCTCCTCCTGGCGCCGCCAGGACCTCATCTACGAGAACCTGCGCAAGACCTTCCTGGCCATGTGGGAAGACATCCGGGTTGTACCCATCAAACTGGCCGACCGCTTGCACAACATGCGCACCCTGCACTACCTTCCCGAACACAAGCGGCGGCGCATCGCCCAGGAAACCCTGGACATCTTCGCTCCCCTGGCCCACCGTCTGGGCATGGAGCGCATCCGGCACGAGTTGGAAGATTTGGCCTTTCGCTATGTGAACCCCCGCATGTACCGGGTGATTGCCCAGAAACTGGCGGAGCGGCGCTCGGAACGGGAACGGGCCGTCCAGCGGATTGTGGAACGCCTGAAGCAGGTGCTGCGCAACGAAGGCATTGAAGCCGAGGTTCGCGGACGCCCCAAACACATTTACTCCATCTACCAAAAGATGCAGCGCAAGGGTGTATCCTTCGAAGAAGTGCACGACGTGCGGGGCGTGCGCATCATCATCCCCATGCAAAAGCGGGCCTTAGAGGACGTGCTCCAGGAGAAGATACAAGACCAAGGCAGGCCTCTGGCGGAAGAGGAACGTTACCGGCTGTTGCTCCAGGCCCGCAAAGTGGCCGAGGGATTGGAACGGCGGAAGAGCCTCCAGGAAATCACCGAAGATATGCGCAAGCGGGGCCAACCGCCCCACAAACTGGCCCAGCAGGCTGCCGTGGAATGGTTCCGGCACCTCCAGGCAGAACGCCGTCGCGCGATTTCCCTGTGTTACACCGTGCTGGGCATCGTGCACACCCACTGGACTCCGATTCCCGGCGAGTTCGATGACTACATCGCGCGACCCAAGCCCAACGGTTACCAGTCCCTCCATACCGCGGTCATCTTCGACGATGGCAAGCCCCTGGAAGTGCAAATTCGCACCCAGGAAATGCACGAAATGGCGGAGTACGGCGTGGCCGCGCACTGGGCCTACAAGGAGAACGTCGAGGCCCCCGAGGAACTGAGCCGCAAGATTCGCTGGTTCCGCAGCCTGCTGGAATGGCGCCAGGATGTCTTCGACGCCGTGGACTTCATGGACGGCGTGAAGAGCGACGTGTTCGAGGACCGGGTGTACGTCTTCACCCCCAAAGGGGACATCATCGACCTGCCCCGGGGCGCGACGCCCATCGACTTCGCCTACTACATCCACACCGAAATCGGCCACCGCTGTCGCGGGGCCAAGGTCAACGGACGCTGGGTTCCCCTGAACTACGAGTTGAAGACGGGGGACATCGTGGAAATCATTACCGGAAAGCGGGGCGGACCCAGCCGGGACTGGCTCAACCCCGAACTCGGACTGGTCAAGACCCAACGCGCCCGGGCCAAGATTCGGCGCTGGTTCCGCCAGCAGGACAGGGAACAGAACCTGGCCCAGGGACGGACCATGCTGGAGAAGGAGCTGGAGCGCCTGGGACTGGGTCCGGTAGACATGGAAAACCTGCTCCAGCGCTTCGGCTTCACTCGAGAAGAAGACCTGTATGTGGCCATCGGTTGCGGCGACCTGTCCATCCAGCGCATCATCAACTACCTGAACGAGACCTATCGCCGCTCGCTGGAAGAGGACACCATCCGGGTCCGACGGCCCTCCGCGCCCAAGGAGCCCAGCGAAATCACCGTAATGGGGGCTTCTGGACTGTACACCCGATTCGCCCGGTGCTGTAACCCCGTCTTAGGGGACGACATCGTGGGCTACATCACCCAGGGCCGGGGCGTCTCCGTCCACCGGAAGGACTGCCCCAACTTCCTGGCCCTGCAAATGCGCCATCCCGAACGGGTCATTGACGTGCATTGGGGCCAGCCCCGAGAAACCTTCCCGGTACCCATTTACATTCGGGCCTTTGACCGCCGGGGCCTCATGCGGGATATTTCCGACGTCATCGCCAGGGAAGGTATCAATATCCAGCGGGTATACGTGGAAACCGACGACATCATGGCCGAAGTGCATCTGGTGGTCGAAGTGCGGGATCTGTCCCAGTTGCACCGCCTCCTGGTGCGCATTGAAAACCTCCCCAACGTGGTGAGCGCGGTGCGGGAACGGCAGGCCTTCCCGGCCTCGGAGGACGGCAAGACCCCCTCCCCCGCGGCCTAGTGAAGCCCGCTCCTCTTTGTGAAAAAAAGAGATAACGTTCTGGCAGCGGCTTCGCCGCTGCCAGAACGTTATCTTCACCTTCCCAACAGTCCAGAGCCCAGTTCGGCCTGTACGAGACTCGGGCCGCACTCTCTGATGCATACCCATATCTCGGCGCGGTCCCATTTCTTGCCCCGAGCGAAGGGCATGTTATACCCATTCTCCCATCATGTGGGACAATGGTAGCGTAGCCCGAATCGGGCGCGGGACCGCGGAAAAAATAACTTGAGGGGGGCGGCTTCGCCGCCCCCCTCAAGTTATTTTTTCACCAACGGCCCGGTGCCCGAAAAGACCTGTGCAGATTCGCAAAAGTTCCTCCATAATTTGCATGAAGGAAAAGAGATGGTGCGAACGGACATCGGGTTGCATCATCCCATGGCTGGGTCGCCCTTTGTGCCGAACTTCCTTCCATTGTCACACTTGGCAGACGAGTTGGTATTAGAT
>WFUL01000288.1 GCA_015484985.1 Anaerolineales bacterium
CCGGTGGACCTATGCCCAATCAGGCCCACACGAAACGCTGGAAGTCCTTTCCGGGGAGGCATCCCATTTTGTCCCAGTTCGGGTCTAAACTTCAGTTCGAGGGCTTCCAAGGGCTTGAGAGGTGACAAAAATCATCCCGTTATGTGCGTAATCGCACACACAAAAAGAGCGTTTTTCCGTATCATGTTAAGCGCCAATATAAGCCATCTAAAATTTGGCAGGAGGTGAAGGATGAAGCGCATTGCGTGGTTAGCGTTGTTCGTTGGGATTGCAGTGCTTGCTTTGGCCGCGTGCCAGCAGGCCACACCGACGCCTATCGTCAAAGAAATCGTCAAGACAGTTGAAGTGGTCAAGACGGTGGTGGTGACGGTTGAACCTGAGACTGCGGCCACGCCTGAAGCCACGCCCGAGGAAGAGGGTATTGTGCTGAGCGAAGAGGAATTCGAGAAGGCCAAGCAGATTTACTTCGATCGATGTGCGGGTTGTCACGGGACCCTGCGCAAGGGCGCGACGGGCCCCAGCTTGGAACCTGAGAACACCCGCAAATTGGGAACGGACGTGCTGGCGCAGATTATCTTCAACGGTACACCTCGGGGTATGCCCGATTGGGGCAAGCAGGGCGTGTTGAGCCAGGAGGAAACGGTGCTGTTGGCGAAGTTCCTCCAGCTGGATCCTCCCGATCCCCCCGAGATGTCGATGGAGAAGATGAAGGAATCCTGGGAGGTTATTGTTCCTCCTGAAGAGCGCCCCACAGAGCCTCAGCATGACCGCAACTGGGAGAACTTCTTCGTAGTCGTTTTGCGGGACGCAGGTAAGGTAGCCATCATTGACGGTGACACCAAAGAGGTGGTGAACATTGTGGAGAGCGGGTACGCCACCCACATCGTGCGCATGTCCAAGAGCGGCCGTTACGTGTACACTATCGGCCGGGATGGTAAGGTGGGCCTCATCGATCTATGGATGGAAAAGCCTGACTTGGTGGCCAAGGTGAAGGTCTGCTACGATGCCCGCTCGGTAGAGACCAGCAAGTATACAGGCTTTGAAGACAAGTACGCTATTGTTGGATGCTATTGGCCGCCCTTGTTTACCATCCTGGATGGGCAGACATTAGAGCCTTTGAAGATTGTAAGCACGCGAGGGTACACGTACGATACCGGTGAGTTCCATCCCGAGCCTCGCGTGGCCAGCATCGTGGCTTCCCAATCCCGCCCGCAGTGGGTGGTGAACGTGAAGGAAACGGGCCAGGTATGGCTGGTAGACTACAGCGACCCCAAGAACCCCACCATAAAGATGCTGGAGGCCGAGCGCTTCCTGCATGACGGCGGCTGGGCCATGGCATGGGACGGCAATGAGCGAGTCGGTCTCAGCCCCTACTTCCTGGTGGCTGCTAACATGCGGAATAAGATCGTGGTGGTGAACACTAAAGACGAGAAGATTGAAGCCATCATTCCGGTGGGCACCAAGCCGCACCCTGGTCGAGGCGCCAACTGGGTGCATCCTGAGTACGGTCCCGTGTGGGCGACGGGTCACCTGGGCGACAACTTCCTCTCCCTCATCGGTGTGGACCCCGAGAACTACCCCGACAACGCATGGAAGGAGGTAGCCCGTATTGAATTGCCCGCCGCGGGTAACCTGTTCGTGAAGACCCATCCCAACAGCCCTTACCTGTTCGCCGACTTTACTTTGACCAACGACGAGAAGATGCAGCGCAGCATTTGCGCTATCAACAAGGAGACCCTTGAGGTCGAGAAGTGCTGGGAGGTCGCGGACTACGGTCGGGCGGTCCACTTCGAGTTCAACAAGGAGGGTACCGAAGTGTGGGTGAGCGTTTGGGGCAAGATCGATGCGCCTGAAGGGCAACAGGGTGAGGTGGTGGTCTACGACGCCACGACCCTGGAGGAAATTGCCCGCATCAAGAATCTGCCCACGCCCACCGGGAAATTCAACGTGTACAACACCATGCACGACATCTACTAACCCACGGAATGGGGCCCCGAATTCGGGGCCCCATTCTTTATCCCACCTCGGGAGGTGTGCTCATGACCTGGTTGGACCGCATCATCCTCTTGCTGACGGGCCTGACTGCCCTGTACGCCATCTGGCGGGTATATCAGGCCCACCAGAAGGCCCCGAAGACCGCGTATGTGCTATATATGGTGTCCTTTGCGGTGCTCTTCGTGGCCGGTGTGCTGCTCATCCTGTTCGGATACGGCCTGTTGGCCTCGCCCTGGGTCGTGGTGGTGACGACTCTGATACCGTTATCTTTGGCCACAGGGCTGATTTACGATTTGAAGCCCGAATGGGCTAAGGGGTACACCATCTTCTCCATTCTGGGCTTTCTGGCCATTGCTTTGGTGTATTTGGGTGGCCAAGAGCAATGGGCGAAGTTTGTTATGCCCATCGTCCACGGCATCGCGGGTTGGACCATCGTTCTCGTCCCCCTATGGGCCGTGAGCAAAGGGACGGCACCCGGTGGCTTCGTGCTGGTCGCCGTGGGCGGCATCCTTATCGGACTGGGAGGCATTGCCCTGGCGTTCCTCAAAATGGGTAAACAGTTCCTCTTCTTCAGCCAGGAGGTGGTCCTCACCATCCTGGCCCCCTTGCTGTTCTTGATGACATTGGCCTACGCTTGGGGTTTCGTGAAGAAGCTGCTCGCGGCATAACCGACCCCTCACCGGTCCCGGGGTTGAAGGCCCCGGGGCCCCTAAACTTCCATCACGGAGGACAGCGATGGCCTGGCTGAAGAAACGCTTGCAATATCTCTTTGGCTCAACCAAGGGTCTTATCTTGTTCGCATCGGCGCTCATTGCTCTGGAGACGGCCTTTATGGGCATGCTGTCGGGCCCGATGGCCGAGTGGGGCATCCGTGATTTTTGGATCCGTCTGTGGGGCATGAAGTTGGAGCCGGCCCACCGGGAGGCCCGCATCATCTTCCTCTACCACACTTTCGCCATCGGTGTCATCGCCCTGGAAACCTACATGATCACTGGCCTGGTGCGGATGAAAGAGATCCACAAGGTGGGTATCAACGCCGTGATGACGGTGGGCTATCTCTTCGTGCTCATCTTCGGCCTGGGCTTCGCCTATTGGGGTGAGAACTGGGCCTTTCATGGTCTGTTTCTCACCGGGCTCGCCCTGGTCTTCTTCGCGGGCATGTGGTTGGCTTATGCACTGTGGCCGTGGGCCTCAGAGTATCGCCTGCCAGAAGGGTCTCCGTACTGGCGACTCCCCGGTGGTGTGGATGGAGAGCGGCTGGCCTTCTTCGTTATGGCCGTTGCTACCCTCATCTCAGCCATCTACGGTGCCGTACCCGGTTCTTACTTCGGCAACGGCTTTGAGGTCTTTCTCTCGGAGGACATGATTCGTATTCCCCGTCGTCCGCCTTTAGAACTGGCCATTGTGGGGCACTTGCACATCATGCTGGTGGACATCGCGGTGGCCGCCATGTTGATCGTCTTCCGCTGGGTGGACTTCAAGGGGCGCCTGCATTCTTGGGCAACCTTTATGACCGTCATTGGCACCATCATCATTAGTGTGGGCGCCTGGATGGTGGTACCCTTCCGGGGCATTGCCCATAGGGTCATCAACGTGGGTGCAGGGTTCCTGATGCTGGCTTCTCTGGTGCTGACCATTTATACCTGGCGGAAACAAATCGAAATCGGACTGCGTAAGATGGGCGTTACAGGCAGGGCGACTTTGGGCCAGCGTCTCAAGGCCTTGTTCTCAGACCCCCTGCCGGTGGGCGCAACTTGGCAGATGATGTACATGAACGTGGTGGTCACCGCCCCAGGCGTGTTCATGGCCATCAAACTCGATATGCTCCGGGACTGGTTGCTACGGGAGGAGCGGGCTGGATTGGTGGGCCACTGGCATGTTCTGGCGGCCATCATTGCCACCATCCTGCTTCTCTATTATGGCCATGTGGTGGGGCTGAAGGGCAGGGTGCGCCGTTGGTATGGTTGGGTCATCGTGGTGGCCTCGGATATCGCCTTTGCCGCGGCGACGCTGTTCTACACCAAACGTCTCTACGTCTCTGTGAGCCAACAACAACCCCTGGTCAACATCGTCATGTACATCTTGGATGCTTCCCTGTTCCTGGTGTTATTGGTGGTGGCTGCGCTCTTCGTGTGGCGTTTGGTGGACCTGTTCAAGCCTCAGGGTAAGTGGACGGAAGAGTGGAACGACCCCCACTTCAAACCCGTTTTCGTAGAGGAGGAGTCCCGATGAAGAAGGCATGGCTCCCCGTTGCGCTGGTGCTTCTACCCCTCTTGTGGGGATGCTCTGTGGCCCCACCCGATGTCCCCCCAAAGGTGGATACGGGTGTGAATCCCGACACGTGGGTCCGCATTCCCGCAGGGGAATTCCTCTTCGGTATGCACAATGAGGAAGCCGTCATCGAAAAGGACTACGAGATGATGATCACGCCGGTGACCAACGCCCAGTTCGCGGATTACTTGAATGAGGCGTTGGCGAAGGGGGCCTTGAACCTCAAAGAGGACGGTGTGTACATCGCGTATCCCGGCGAGCCTTTCGAAGGCGGGAAACATGAGGTGGAAATCGGTCCAGGAGAATATCTGGTCTATCCCTTGGGTACGCTGGAGGCCAAGCTGGACTACACCGACGGACGATTCGTGGTCAAAGAAGGTTGGGAGAACCATCCGGTCACCATGGTAACCTGGTTTGGCGCTTGGG
The DNA here is from genome assembly GCA_015484985.1 of Anaerolineales bacterium. Taxonomy (GTDB): domain Bacteria; phylum Chloroflexota; class Anaerolineae; order Anaerolineales; family DRMV01; genus S139-71. The sequence continues at coordinate 4,693 of WFUL01000288.1, forward strand.
GTTACTGCGGATATTATGGATGGCGCCTGCCGACTGAAAAGGAATGGGAGAAGGCGGCTCGTGGCGAAGATGGGCGAGCGTATCCCTGGGGTGAGGAGATTACCAAGGCGCATGCCAATTTCTACAAGAGCGGCGATCCCTTCGATCGTTATTGGGCTGGTCAGGGCGAGACCACACCGGTAGGCTTCTACAACGGGGGCAGGTACTTGGGCTTCCAAACAGAAGACGCGGCCAGCCCGTATGGCCTGTACGATATGGCCGGTAATGTCTGGGAATGGATGGTGGATACGGAGGAGCACAATCCTGACCTGAGCGAGACCCATCAACGTATTTTGAAAGGCGGGGCCTTCAACAACTATGATTATGATTTGCGTGCCTTTGCCCGTAACTTTGCCCCGCCTTATTACTACGACTTCTCGGTAGGCTTCCGTTGTGCTCGGGATGGGTAACCTTCCGATATACCTTGGGGCGGGGACTACCCCGCCCCATTACTCCTTTTTGTGATTTGCGTCACGCATTGGGCATGATGGATATGAGAGGAGTGCAAGATTCGGTATAATGATTTGTGTGAAGTTTGTGGGATGAGGAGGGTGGTGTTCATGGGTCTATGGCAGCGTGTGAAAGCCTACTGGCAAATGACGAAGAGTCTACAGACGGGATTGCTCATGCTGACCGGTCTGGCGGGTTACTTTTCTGCGCATCCAGGTATGTACGGCCCGGCCTATGAGATTTTCATGTTGGTGGCCACGCTCTATCTGTCTATTGCCGGGAGCACGGTGCTCAATATGTGGTACGACCGAGACATCGATGCTCGCATGAATCGCACCTGTTGGCGTCCGTTGCCGTCGGGAAGGGTATCTCCCCGAGAGGCCTTTGGGGTCGGGCTCACCATGGTAGCCATTGGTGTACTCTGGGGTATAAGTGTGGCACCGTTGTATGGG
>WFUL01000289.1 GCA_015484985.1 Anaerolineales bacterium
AGCCACCAGTAGACCCGGTCCTCGTTCACTACCACCGTGGGCGGATGCGTGCGGGGATTGTAAAAGCCCAGCATCTCCAGATACTTGCCATCCCGCTTGACCCGGCCGTCCGCGGCCACAATGCGGTAGCTGGGCTGATTCCGTTTCCCCACGCGTCGAAGTCGAATGCGCACCATGCGTCCTCACCTCCGTGACTCTGGCATAGGATGGTTGTTCGCCGTCCTGCTACCGGTTGCAGACAAGAAAAGTCCCGGCACTGCCGGGCGCCCGCTATTTTACCATGAAACCCGGTGGAGGAACGAAGAAAAGCGACGTGGGCGGCGGAGCCGCCCACATCGTCATCGCGTCTTTTGGCTCTGGCGTCCGAAAGGCTTACACCTGTTGCTGCATCCGCTCCAGGATGTACTGCACGGCCTCGCCCACGGTGGAAATCTGCTGGGCTTCCTCATCGGAAATTTCCGCGCCAAAAGCCGATTCCAGCTCCATGATGAGCTCTACCAGGTCCAGGGAATCGGCCTCCAGGTCCTCCCGAAAACGAGCGTCCATGGTGACCTTGGATTCGTCGACCCCCAGCAATTCCACCACGATGGACTTGATTTTCTCGAAAATTTCCTGTTCGGTCATACGTCCCTCTCCTTACAATAGGGTTGGCCTCATTTGACAGCGGGCGAGCATCCCTGATAAGATGTTTGCCGTATTCAGGTAACACCGACCCATGGCAAAAGTTACGCCTCTTACGGAACGAAAAGCCGACCACATCCGCATCAACCTGGAGGAAGACGTCCGTTCTCGGATTTCCACCGGGTTGGAAAAGTACCGCTTTGAACACCAGGCCCTCCCCGAAATCAACCTGGAGGATGTGGATACCCGGGTCCAGGTCTTTGGCAAAACCCTGGGCGCCCCCATCCTGATTTCCTCCATGACCGGCGGCACCGAGGAAGCCGCACGAGTGAACCGGCACCTGGCGGAGGCCGCCCAGGCCATGGGCGTGGCCATGGGGGTGGGATCCCAGCGGGTGGCCCTGGAGCACCCCGAGCGCGCCACCACCTTTCAGGTGCGGTCCTGGGCGCCGGACATCCTCCTCTTCGCCAACCTGGGCGCGGTGCAGCTCAACTACGGGTACACCGTGGACCACTGCCGCCGGGCCGTGGACATGATTCAGGCCGATGGTTTGATTCTCCATCTGAACCCCTTGCAGGAAGCCCTGCAACCCGAGGGCGAGACCCGTTTTGCCGGGCTGCTGAGGAAGATTGAAGCGGTCTGTCGGGCGCTGGATGTGCCTGTCATCGTGAAGGAAGTGGGGTGGGGGATTTCCGGCCGGGTGGCCCGGATGCTGGCCGACGCCGGCGTGGCGGCCATCGACGTGGCCGGAGCCGGGGGAACCTCCTGGAGCCAGGTGGAAATGCATCGCGCGCCCGACGACTGGCACGCCCGTCTGGCCGCGGTGTTCGTGGATTGGGGCATCCCCACCGCGGAAAGCCTGGTGCAGGTGCGGGAGGCCGTGCCCCACCTCCCCGTCTTCGCTTCGGGCGGGCTGCGCACCGGGGTGGACCTGGCCAAGGTCCTCGCGCTGGGCGCGACCCTGGGCGGCTTCGCAGGTCCCTTGCTGCGGGCCGCCGTGCACTCCGCGGAGGCCGTGCTCAAGGAACTGCGTTTGCTGCATGCACAACTGCGGGTGGCCATGTTCGCGGTGGGCGCCCGGAATCTGGAAGCCCTGCGACAGGCTCCTTTACGCAAGGTGGAACCATGACCTCTTCCCCCCTCACCGCCTATCGAGCGTCCTTCCTGCCGGCCCTGGAGGATGCCCTCCGGGAAGCCGTGACCCCCTGGCAGGCCCATCCCGCCGCCCTGCTGTTCGACATGGTGGAACACCACTTCGGCTGGCGGGACGCCGCGGCGAAAAAGGGGAAACGGGTGCGCCCCTTCCTCCTTCTTCTGGTCCACGAAGCCGCGGGAGGCCGATGGCAGCAAGCCCTGCCCGCCGCGGTGGCCGTGGAACTCATCCACAATTTCTCCCTCATCCACGACGACATCCAGGACCGCAGCGAAACCCGCCGGGGACGTCCCACGGTGTGGGCCCGATGGGGGAAGGCCCAGGCCATCAACGCGGGGGACGCGCTTTTCGCCCAGGCCTTTGCAGTCATGGCGCCCCTGCAGGAGGCTTTCGGCCCCCAACGGGCGCTGGAGGCCATGCGGGTGCTGGCCCAGGCCTGTGTGGCCCTGGTCCAGGGGCAGGTGCTGGACCTGTCCTTCGAGACCCGGAGCGCGGTCACCGTGGAGGAGTACATGACCATGATTCGGGGGAAGACGGGTGCCCTTCTGGCCGCGGCCGCCGAGGTGGGCGCGCTGCTGGCCGGGGCCGAGGCCCAGGGTCGGGAGGCCTTCCGGCGCTTCGGCGAGACCCTGCTCACCGGTGCCGAGGAGCTGCGGGTCAAGGAAAGCGACCGCATCCAGG